>CAZCWA010000521.1:0-3786 GCA_964502265.1 uncultured Myxococcaceae bacterium
TCGCGTTCAGGCCGCGCAGCGTCCGTCCCTCCGGATCGAGCAGCACGTACTCCGCCCCGAGCTGCGATCCCTCGGCGCCCTTCCGCCGCACGAGGACGCTCTGTGGCCCGAGGCCGCTCCGTCCTCCAGGCCCGCTCATCCGCGCACCGCCCGCCCCAGCCGGGCCCGCGCGCGGCCGAGCAGCGACGTGCTGCGCATGAGCGGCGTGTCCCACTCGTGACGCAGGAGCACCCGGCCGCCGCGCCGGATCCGCCGCACCCGGGCCAGCAGCGCGTCCTGCGTCACCGGCGCGTCGTCCACCACCGACGCATCGCCGCGCAGCACCACGCGCCCATCGGGGAGAAGCCGCACCACCCGGTGCACCATCAGCCGCTCCTGGGACGGGAGCCGCGCGACGACGACGTCCCCCTCCGCCACCGGGTCCCCGCCGGTGATGGGCGAGAGCGCGGCCGCGTCACCCTGCCTGAGCACGGGCCACATGCTCGCGCCCCCGATGGGGATCCAGTCCAGACGGGACATGCGGCGTCACGCGCCGGCGCGCAGCGCGGTCCCCAGCTCCGACAGCTTCACCCGGACCTTCTCGCCGCCGGCCATGGGCTTGAGCTCCGCCTCGCCGCTCTGCAGCTCGTTTCCGCCCAGCACCAGCGTGAACCTCGCCCCGGTCTTGTCCGCGCGCTTCATCTGGCTCTTGAGCGATCCACCGCGCGGGTCCACCTCCACCGCGTGGCCCTCCCGGCGAAGCCTCGACACCAGCCGCTGCGCCTCGTCCCGCGCCACGTCCTCCGCCACCGCCACGAAGAGCGCCGGCCGGTCCCCGAAGTCCCGCCCGCTCTCCTTGAGGAGCAGCACCAGCCGGTCCATCCCCAGCGCGATCCCCACCGCCGGCACCTCCGGCCCGCCGAGGATCTTCATCAGCCGGTCGTAGCGCCCGCCGCCGCCCACCGTGCTCGCCGTGCCCAGCACCGGGTGGTCCGCGATGAACTCGAACGCGGTGCGGGTGTAGTAGTCGAGCCCGCGGACGATCTTCGGGTCCACCTCGTAGCGGATGTCCAGCAGCTCCAGCCCGCGCTTCACCCCGTCGAAGTGCGCCTGGCAGTCCGCGCAGAGGTGGTCGAGCACGCTCGGCGCCGCCTGGGCGATCTCCCGGCACTTCGGCACCTTGCAGTCGAGGATCCGCAGGGGGTTCCGCTCCAGCCTGTTCTGGCAGTCGCCGCACAGCTCCGCGCGGTGCCCGGTGAAGTGCGCCACCAGCTTCTCCTGGTACGCGGGCCGGCACTGCTCGTCGCCGATGCTGTTGATGTGCAGCCGCACGCCGGGCAGGGGCAGCGCCTCGAGGAGCTGCCGCGTGAGATCCATGATCTCCACGTCCTGCGCCGGCTCCTTCGGCCCGTAGGCCTCCACGCCGATCTGCCAGAACTGCCGGTAGCGCCCGGTCTTCATGCGCTCGTACCGGAACATCGGCCCGAGGTAGTACCAGTGCGTCACCGGCTCCTGGTTGGCCACGTTGTGCTCGAGGTAGGCGCGGACCGCCGGCGCGGTGCCCTCGGGACGAAGGGAGAGGCTGCGCCCGCCCTTGTCCTCGAAGGTGTACATCTCCTTGCCGACGATGTCGGTCCCCTCGCCCACGCCGCGGACGAACAGCGCGGTGTCCTCCACGATCGGCGTGCGCACCTCGCGGTAACCGAAGCGGCGGAAGGTCTCGTGGGCGACGCGCTCCACGTGGTGCCAGATCCCGATGTCCGGCGGGAGCGCGTCGTTCATCCCCTTGGGGCCGCTGATGCGCTGGCTCACTTCTTTGCCCACTCCCCGATGCGGGTGCCCATCCGCACCACCGCCTCCGGCTCGAGCTTCGGGTCCCAGCGGACGCGCCCGTCCTCGAAGAGGATGATCACCGTCGACCCCATCTCGAAGATGCCCAGCTCGCCGCCCCGCTCCACCGGGATGGGCGTGGCGTAGTGGTGCACCTTCGCCGCCCCGCCGGTGTGGGTGACCACGTCGTCGTACGCCGCGCGGATCCGCGACACGCAGGTGGCGCCGACCTTCACCACCGCGACCTGCCCGTGCGCCTCGGTCTCGAGGTACGTGGTGAGCCGCTCGTTCACGCAGAAGAGCGCCTCCTTCAGCTTCACCGAGGCCCGGTTCACCGGCCAGAACTCTCCGGGGATGTAGCTGTAGCCGGTGATCCGCCCATCCACCGGCGAGTGGATGCGGTGGTAGTCGCGCGGGGACAGGTAGATGGTCGCGTACGCGCCGCCGATGAAGGGCCTGGCCGCCTCCGCGTCCCCGAGCAGCTTCTCCACCGGGTACTGCACGCCCTTGGCCTGGATGCAGTGGCCCGCCTCGGAGTAGCCCACCTGCGAGACCGCGCCGTCCACGGGAGAGACGATCACGTCCTTCCCCTGATCGATGGGGCGGGCGCCGGGCTTGAGCTTGCGGGTGAAGAACTCGGCGAAGGTGGGGTAGCCCTCGATCGCCAGCTCCGCCTCGTGCACGTCCACGTTGTAGCGCTTGGCGAACGCCTTCACCGCCAGCCGGTGCAAGGGCGCGGGCGCGGGCAGGCGCGTGGCCACCCCCACCGCGGTGGAGAGCGCGGACTTCGGCAGAAGCCGCATGAGCTGCATGAACGTTTCGTCGCTGATTGCCATCTGTCTGGGTCCCTACCTGTCCTTCTTCTGTAGCCGCGAGCGCTCGGCGACGCTCAGGACCGCGCCGGCCTCTTCGACCACCACGCGCTCCTCGAAACCGGGGTGCCGCTGCCGGCAGAACAACGTGTCGCGCAGCCTCCACGTCGGACGCTCGCCTCGGCCCTCCACGAGGATCGTCTCCCCGGAGAGGAAGCAGTCACCGAAGCGCCGGGTCAGCTCCGTGATGGGCATGCCGGAGACCGGCTGATCCGTCTCGGCCCCCGCGTCTTGCCCGGATGCCGCCGCGCCCGCGTCCGGCGGCCCCTCGTCGTCCGGCGCCTCGAACCTCCCCGAGCCCACCGGCTCGAGCGCCCGCCGCGCCAGCTCCTCGCGGTCCGCGCGCAGGCCCTCCTCGCGCTCCTTTCCGGACCGGATCCGGGTGAGCAGCGCCCGCGCCTCGTTGGCGTGCTCGCTCTCCTTCGGCACCGTCTCCAGCCTGGCCTCGATCTCCTTCATCTCGGGCAGCAGGTAGGCGCCCTCGAGGTGCTGGCCGTAGAGGGCGGCGAACGCCTTCCGGGCCTCCATGTACTCGGGCGAGGGCGGGCCCTTGCGCGGGCAGCCGGTCAGGCTGGCGACGATGACGCCCAGGACCGCGGTGGCGAGGAGCGGACGCATGCCGTCCGTTCTACCCGCCCCTCACACGCCGAGGAACAACCGTTTGCCGAAGTTGAGCGCGAGGTCCGCGTCGAAGATCTTCTGCGCGGAGGCCTCGATGTCGTACTCCACCCGGACGTACTCCACCGTTCGCTGGTCGGTGTCGTGGATCACGAAGCAGGCGCGGTTGTCGTAGTCCCGCGGCTGGCCCACGCTCCCCACCGAGACGATGTACTTGTAGCCGCGGCGCACGACGAACTTCTGCGCCACCACGTCGTTCACCTCGTCGTTGCCGAGCGCGAACGCCTTGCACAGGTGCGAGTGCCCGATGAAGGTGAGCTCCGGCAGGTCCTGCACGTGCGGCATCAGCTCGCGGGCCTGCTCGAGCGCGAAGATGTACTCGTAGGCCCGGGGCTCGATGGGCGAACCGTGGCTGAAGCCCACGCCGCCCACCCGGTAGGTGTACGGCAGGCTCCGCAGCCACTCGAGGTTCTCGTCCGAGACCACG
>CAZCWA010000522.1:0-3766 GCA_964502265.1 uncultured Myxococcaceae bacterium
TGCCGCTCCGCTGCCGTGAGGGCCTCCGTCTGTGCCCGGGCCTCCGCCGCGGCCCTCGCCTCGGCCTGCGCCCGCGCCTCCGCCTCACGCGCCAGCCGCAGCCGCTCGGCCTCCACCCGCGCCGCCTCGCGTGCTGCCGCCTCTCGCGCCGCGGCATCTCGTGCGGCCGCCTCCCGCGCCGCGTCCTCGTCTCGGCGCACCATCGCCACCTGCGTCACACCGGCCGCGGCAGCGCCCACCGCCACCACTTCGCTCCCGCCCCGCGTCTTCATCCGGGCGATGCACTCCTGCTCCACGCCCTTTGCCCACCGTCCGAAGCGCTCGTACTCCGCCACCACCCGCCGGTGCCGGTCCGCGGCCGCGCGCCTGTCCGCCGCGGCGGCCGCCCACGTCGCCGGCGCTTCGCAGGTCACCGACGCGTGCGCCGATCCCTCGCCCAATCCGCCCGCGAGCTCGAACGCGCGTCCATCGAAGGGCGTCACCATCTGCCCGCGCAGGTGGTCCTCGCTGTGCGCATGCGGAAGGCGCGCGTCCTCCGCCACCCACCGGGCGCAGGTGGATTTCGCCTCCGCGCACAGCGTGGGCTCACCCTCGGGGGCGCAGGTCCGGATCATCGTCTCCAGAAGCTCCGCCAGCCGCAGATCCCGCTCCGCCGCGCCATCGAGCAGCCGCGCGTTGCGCTGCGCGAGCTGGGGACACTGCGCCTGTGCCTCCGGCGTGGCGAGCACAGCCACCAGCATCAGCGCGGGCGAGAGGAAGGGCAGGGCCGAACGAACGCGCGCAGAGAGGTTTCCCGGAGTCATCACCCCCCGAGTTTCGCCCGGATCGTGCTCCCGGTTCCACGCGTGATCACACCCCGGACGAGGATGCCGCTGACGTGGGAAGAGTCTTGTGCATCCGTAGCGAAGCGCCGACCATGCGCGCGCTTTGTCGCCGCCCGCCCGCCCGCACGCCACCCCCTGGCTCCTCCTCGCGCCGCTGGCCCTCGTGCCGATCTTCCTGGCCGTGCTTCAGCTCGGACGCTGGCACCCCGACGAGGTCTACCAGTTCCTCGAGCCGGCCTACTTCCGCGCACACGGCTACGGCATCCGCGCGTGGGAGTGGAACGTGGGCCTGCGCAACTGGGCCACGCCGCTGGTCTTCGCCGGCCTCCTGCACCTGTCCGGCCTTCTGGGCATCGAGCACCCGCACCTCTACCGCGCGGTGCTGGCGCTCCCGCAGATCGTGCTGAACGTCGCAGCGCTGTGGGCGGTGTGGCGCTATCTCGCGCGCAGGCTCGCCACGCTGGGCGGCATGTGGACGCCGCTGGCGGTGATCTGCGTGGCCGCCTGGGCGCCGATGATCCTCTTCGCCGGCCGCACCATGGGCGAGAGCCTCTCCGCCAGCCTCCTGCTGCTCGCCGCCGAGCGCCTCGATCGTTCCACCCACGGCGACCACGCGGCCGAAGATCCGCGGCCCAGCGCGCTGTGGGCCGGGCTGTGGCTCGGCCTCTCCGTGGTGGTGCGGTACGGCTCGGCGGTCTTCGTGTTGAGCGCCCTGGTGTGGCTCCTCGCCACCCGCCGGTACCGGTTCCTCGTGTGGACCTGCGTCTCGGGCGCCGCGGTGGCGCTGTCGCTCGGGGCGCTGGACTGGGCCACCTGGGGCAAGCCCTTCCACTCGCTCTTCGCCTACACCGAGTTCAACGTCCTCTCCGGGGATGCCGCGCGCCGCTTCGGCAAGGCGCCCTGGTTCTGGTACCTCCCGCTCTCGCTGGTCTGGATCCCGCTGTGGGTCTGGCCCGGCGCGGTGGGGAGCCTGATGCGCGAGCGGCGTGTGCCGTGGCCCCTCTTCGCGGGCCTCGTCTACATCGCGTCGATCAGCGCCACCGCGCACAAGGAGGAGCGCTTCCTCTTTCCCGGCGTCGTGCTGATCCTCCTCTCGACGATCCCCGGGTGGGTCTGGCTGGTCACCCGCATGCGCACGCCGCTCCTTCGCGTGGGGGTGGTGGCGCTGACGCTCGGGGCGGGCCTGGTGCCGCTGCTGCGCACGCCGGACTTCCGGGGCGATCAGTTCCGCGCCCAGATCATCGCCACCCGCGACGACTCGGCGACCGGCCTGCTCATCATCGGCGACGGACTGTGGGGCTCCGGCGGGCACTTCTACATGGGCCGCAACATCCCGTTCTTCAACGCCGACGACGTGACCTCCATCCGTAGGATCCTCGACAGCCGGCGGCGGGTGAACCGGGTGATCGCCATCGACGACCGGGCATTGAAGACGCTCCAGTCCTACGACTTCGTTCCGGCGGGGCAGGTGGGACGGGTGACGATCTGGGTCCGCCGCGAGGGGGAGGCGCCGTCCTCATGAGCGAGACGTCCAACGCCGAGACCACGACCTTCGCCTGGGACTTCCGCGGCCCCCGCGCACACGCCATCGCCGAGCACCACGCGGCGCACGTCCGCGAGTTCCTGGACAAGCACGCGCTCGATGGCTGCGAGGTGTGGGTGGAGACGCCCGTCCCGTTCCAGGCAGCGGCCTTTCTGCGCGTCCCGGAGCGGCACCGCGAGGCCGTGGCGCGGGCGCTGCGTCCGCCGCGCCGCGCCTCCTGAGCCGGCAGGGACACCCGTGCCCGCAACGACGAAAGCCGCCCCTTTCGGGACGGCTCTTCGCGTGCTTCGTGATGGGTACGGCCGGGACACACGCAGGGGGGCGCTACCGTTGCTTCCTTCCGGACCTGGCGGAGTTCACGTCCCTACGTTGTCCCGACCATAAAATGGCGGAGAGGGTGAGATTCGAACTCACGGTACCCTTTCGAGTACACACGCGTTCCAGGCGTGCGCCTTCAACCGCTCGGCCACCTCTCCCTGAGACAAAAGGGGTGCGGAGAGCTAAGGATTCGAACCTTAGGTACCGTTACCGGTACACCTGATTTCGAGTCAGGCGCCTTCGACCGCTCGGCCAGCTCTCCACGGATATTCAGTTTTGGTTTTCACCCCGGCGTCGCTTCCGAAGCTCCCGGAAGAAGTCCGTCAGGGCCCTGCCACACTCGTCTGCCAGCACGCCGCCCTTCACCTGAGGCCGGTGGTTGTGCCGGCTGTCCGCCAGCAGGTCATACAACGACCCCACCGCACCTGCCTTCGGGTCCGCGGCGCCGAACACCACCCGGTCCACCCGGCCCTGCACCATCCCGCCCGCGCACATCGCGCAGGGCTCGAGGGTCACGTACAGCGTTACCCCGGTCAACCGCCAGGCGTCGAGCGCCCTGGCCGCCTCCGCCAGCGCCAGCAGCTCCGCGTGCGCCAGCGGATCCCTGTCCGTCTCGCGCCGGTTGTAGCCCCGGCCGACGATCCGTCCTTCGAACACGGCGACCGCACCGACCGGCACCTCACCGAGCGCTGCAGCTTCCGCCGCGAGCGCGAGCGCCTCGCGCATCCAGACTTCGTCTGCGTCAGCGCCGGGGTCGTTCACCTGAGAGAAGGGGAGAAGAAGCGAGTTGGTGCGCCCTAGAGGATTTGAACCTCTGGCCTTCGGATTCGTAGTCCGACGCTCTATCCAGCTGAGCTAAGGGCGCTTCCGGTCCTCGCTACCACAACAACCTATACAATGGATGGCGGAGAGAGAGGGATTCGAACCCTCGATACCCTTACGAGTATACAGGTTTAGCAAACCTGCGCCTTCAGCCTCTCGGCCATCTCTCCACGACAGTTCTTTCAAAGAGCAAATCAACTACTGCGGAGGAGGTAGGATTCGAACCTACGGTAGGGTTTCCCCTACTGCGGTTTTCAAG
>CAZCWA010000523.1:0-3738 GCA_964502265.1 uncultured Myxococcaceae bacterium
TTGAGGTACAGGTTCACGCCCAGCCCGCCCGCCACGAGCAGCAGCACGGCGCCGAGCGCCCCGAGGACGCTGCGGCGGAGGAGACGGGACGGCTTCATCGTCATCGGGCGCAGGCAACGTAAGCAGATGGTGCGGCGGCGGGGGAAGGCCCGAAGCCGCCCACACGCGCGCTCGTTGGGCGGGCAGGCGCGGTGGGCACGGTCTATGATCGCCCCCATGCTTCGTGCCCTCACCGTCGTCTCGCTCGCCCTCTCCTTCACCGCCTGCAGCAAGGGCCCCCGGCCCACCGCAGAGGCAGCGCCCGAGGTGCAGCAGGCACCTGCGTCCCCGCTGCAGGGCACGCCGCAGAAGCAGCCGCGGCCGAGGACGCCCGAGTCGACGGTGATCCTCGATGGCGCGCAGACGCAGGTGACGTGGAGTGACGGGGACACCTTCCGCATCCGCTCGGGTCCGCAGAGCGGCACGCAGGCGCGGCTGCACGGCTACAACACGCTCGAGGACTACGGACCGGTGCACCGCTGGGGAGATTGGACCGCGCGGGAGCTGCTCGAGATCGCGCAGCAGGGCGGCGACCGCGTGCGGTCGGGCACGTGGACCTGCCAGTCCGCGGGCGAGAAGGATCGCTACCAGCGGCTGCTGGTGCGGTGCGACGACGCGGGGCTCACGCTGGTGCGCGAAGGACTTGCGTTCGCGTTCTCGGTGGAGGGGCCCGCCCCTTCGGAGTGGCAGGCGGCGCAGCAGGAGGCGCGCGCGCAGAAGCGCGGCATGTGGGCGAAGGGCACGCCATCGCACATCATCTCCAGCGTGCACTCGCACAGTGAAGGCCGCGGCTACAACCGCGTGGTCGACGCGCGGACCGGCGACGCCCAGGTGCGCGAGCACGAGGAGACCTACGAGGTCTGCCAGGAGGTGTGCGTCAACGAGGGCGAGGACCGCTCCTGCATGACGTACGTGCCCTTCGAGCGCCGGTACAAGGACAAGGCGGACTGCCTGCGCTGACGGCCGTCACTGGAGCCAGAGCTCGAGCGCGCCGCCATCGACGTAGAGGACGCCGGACCGGTTCCCCACCCGCACCGGCCGCCAGCGGGTGGCGTTCGCGCTGCCGGGGACCGTGCCGAGGCTCTGCCAGGCCCCAAAGCAGCCCTGGGTGAGGTCCTTCTCCAGCAGCTCGACGTTCGCACCCGCGGCCGCCTTGCGCGCACCGAGCACGCGGTTCCCCTCGTTCTTCGAGGCGATGTAGAGGTCACCCACCGGCGCCGGCTGGCTGCGCACCGTCCCGAGCGCACACAGCGGCGCGGTACAGGGCGTGGTGTTGAGCGGGCCGTAGCAGGTCTCCAGACGGCCGGTGTTTCCGGTGATGACCGCGAGCAGCCGGTTCGGCACCAGCGCGGCGGAGAGGTTCGCGGTCCAGTGCATGTCGGAGGTGAGCAGCGTCTGACCGTGGAACTCGCACCGCGGGCCTCCATTTCCGACGGTGCAGTAGCGCTCGTTGACCCGGAGGTTGGAGCCGTCGGTCCCGAAGACCGCCCACTGGTTCTCGTTCAGGGAGCGGACCCAGCGCGGCTGCAGCCCCACCGGCTCGGGGTTCATGTTCATCCGGAAGTAGAGGGCATCCGACCTCCGGTCCAACCAGCCGATGCGCCCGGCCGAAGTGGGCTCGCCGATGCCGCGCGCGGTGGGCACGAGGAGCTGCCACGAGGCGGGGCTGCCCTGCGGCGGCGTGAGCTTGGTCACCTGTCCGTTGGCGTCCCGCCAGGTGGTGATTCCATACGGCTCGGCAGACGGAGAGGACGCGTCCGCGCGCAGCATCGTCACGCCGACCACGCGCTCCGACGCGAGCCCGGCGACCGCTCTCGACGCGGCGACGTAGACGCTGTGGATGACCTGCGTGCCCTTGTCCTCCACGTGGCCCAGGTGCTCGAAGGCGCCGGTCCGCGGGTTGACCCAGTACAGGCGGTACGCGGACGGGTGGCCGTTCCAGGACGCGTCCGCGAACACGCCGAGCACGCCCTCCTCGTCGCTCCAGCTCTCGATGCGTGTCACGTCCGCCGCGATGAGGGTGCCCGGCTGGGGAAGACGCGGCGCGGTGTGGAACTGGATCGACTGCGCCTGCGGGTTCGGGTTCCCAGCCGCGTCGACCACTGCGCCCTGGGGCACGGTAGCGGTGACCACCGTGTCGCCCATCAGGCCGCCGAGCCCGAGCACGTTGCCGCTCCACGTTCCAACGTACGTGCCCGGCATCGCCGGACTGCCCGCGACCTGCAGCACCGACTCGGACGGGAGCTGCGGCGTGACCGGCTCGCTGAACGTCACCGTGAGCTCATGCGGGACGAGCCGCGCCTGGTGCGGGTGGTTGAAGGTCAAGCTCGGCGCCACCACGTCCACCACGAAGTCCGACCGCGCGATGGCCGCGTTGCCGAGCGAATCGGTCGCCTCGATGAAGAGCGTGTAGGCCTTGCCGTCGTCCTGCGACGAGGTCTGGATGGAGAGGGCATCCGCCGCCAGCGGCGTCCATGCGTGGCCCGGATCCGCGCGATAACGACGGGAGACGCTGCCGTCGCCATCGGTCACCGTCCAGGTCGCCGTCACGGCGTTCATCCCCCCGAGCGTCGCGACGTTGAAGACCGTGCCAGGTGCCGGCTGCAGCGACTCGATGCGGGGCGGCACCCGATCCACGATCACCCGGAGCGGCAGCGTGCGGACGTTGCCGGCAGCATCCACCGCCCGGATGACGCCCTCGTGCAGCACGTGATCGCTCATGGGCAGGGGCACGCTCACGGTGCGAACGGCCCCGTCGCCGGCGAACGCGTGAGGGCCGGCGCCATCGTCCAGGTCCACGAAGGCGCTCTCGATTCCGGACGCATCCGACACCTCGATGACGACATCGAGCGTGGACTGAGAAGGACCGCCGACACGCAGCGGCTGCGGCAGCGAGGGCGCGAGGAGGGCGAGCTCCGGCGGTCGCGTGTCCAGCGTCACCGCGCGCTGGTCGGTGCAGAGGTGGCCGTTCGCGTCGCGCACCTCGATCCGCACCACCGTGTCCTGGTCGAGCCCCGCCTCCGGCGCCCAGTCGAAGCGCCCTTCCCCTTCCTCCACCTTCGCCTCGAGCCAGGAGGCGCCGCCGTCCACGCTCACGCGCGCGCTCACCGGGCCTGCGCCATCGACCGCTTCGAAGCGGATGGGCACGGTCGACGGGCCGCCCACAAACTCCGCCGCGGGCGAGCGGATGGCGCAGCGCGGTTCGACGTTGTCCACGCTCACCTGAAGCGGGACCTCGGTCACCTGGCGCAGCGCATCCGTGGCGCGCACCCTCACCGGGAACGGTGCGCCATCCGCGGCCTCCACCGGAACCGTGACCGAGAACCGTCCGCGATCCCCCAGCGCGAGGGGCGTCCAGGTCTCGCCGTCGTCGACCGACACCTCGGCCTCCGGTTGCCGGGCCTCGTCGTCATCGATGAGCCCCGACAGCTCGAACGACATCCCGGTGATCACCGCCCCGTCCTCCGGCGTGGCGAGGGCGATCTTCGGCGGGCGGTTCTTCACGCACAGGCGCGTGGCCGCGTCACACACCTCGCGCTCGCTGCACACCTGGTCACCGTTGCTGCAGTCGCGCGCGCGTGACGAGCACCCCGAGGCGAACAGCGAGGCCGTCAGCAGGAGCAGCACGGCGGGCGTGGGGTGGAAGGAGGAGGCGAACAGGCGCAGCGCCCGCCAAGCGGGTGCGTCAGGCAATCCCGT
>CAZCWA010000524.1:0-3738 GCA_964502265.1 uncultured Myxococcaceae bacterium
AACCCGAACCACCTCGCCGGCTTCCTCACCGTGACCGGGCTGTGCGCGCTCGGGCTGGCGGTGAGCACGAGGGACCGGGGCCGCAAGGTCCTGTGGGCGTTCGCGTTCGTCGGCCAGGGCGCGGTGGTGGCGCTCTCGCTCTCCCGCGGCGGGATCGCCTTCTTCGCGGTGGCGGCGCTGCTCTACGTGGCGCTCCTTCTGCGCGAGCGGGCCGCGGCCGGACCTTCGGTGGCGTGGATCGCCGGCGCGGTGCTCTCGCTGGGGACGGTCGCGGCGCTGCTGGCGTGGGAGCCGCTCTCGGCGGAGCTGCAGTCGGTCGATTCGTTGCAGAAGCTGCGGGCCTCCAAGCTGGAGCTGTGGCCGATGATCGGCCGCGCCGCGCTCGAGCATCCGTTCGCCGGCATCGGCCGGGGCGCGTTCGAGCTGGGCTTCTCGCGCTTCCACACCCAGTGGGCGGACGTGGTCTTCACCCACGCGGAGAACCTGCCGCTGCATTGGCTCGTCGAGCTGGGGCTCTTGCCCGGGTTGCTGTTGCTCCTCGCGGCGGGGTTCGCCCTCTGGCGGTCGGTGCGAGGGCGGGTGCCGGACCGGCTCGACCTCGCGCTGATGGCCGGGGTGCTGGGCGCGGTGCTCCACGATCTCTTCGACTTCGCGCTGGAGCTTGCGCCCACCGCGCTGGCCGTCGCGCTCTTGCTCGGGGTGCTCTCGCGGCCCGAAGAGTCGGGTGGACGCGGCCTGAAGCTCGGCTTCTCCTCGTCGGCCGTCAGCGCCGTGCTGGTCGGTGCGCTGGGCGCGTGGGCGCTCTTCGCCGGACGTCACCACCACGCGCAGGCGGAGGCCCAGCTCCTCGCCGCGGTCAGCGCGGGCAATCGGACACCGGAGTCGTTGCGCGCGGAGGCGCTGCCGCTGCTCGCGCGGCACCCGGCGGACTACTACCTCCATGGGTTGCTCGCGCAGGCGCACAGCACGGGGCCGCATGCCGATCCGGTCAACGCACTGGCCTTCGCCAACCGGGCGCTCTTCCTCCGGCCGCTCGATGGCGATGCGCACAAGGCGGCGGCGCGGGCGCTGCTGGCCCTCGGCGAACGAGGACAGGCGATGCTGGAGCTGCGGCTCGCGCGCGAGGCCCGTGCCCCCGGCATGCTGGAGGAGATCGTCCTCTCCGCGCGCACGGTGGATGAGCTGTGGGCGGCCATTCCCCATCAGCCTGCCGAGGTCCTGCAGCTCGCCCACGCGCTGAACGGACGCGGTCGTTTCGAGCACGCGCGCGCGCTGGTCACGCATGCGCGGACGGAGCTGGGCGAAGCCGAGGGCGCGGCGGCGCTGTGGACGCTCGGCGCTGCGTGGGCGCTGCAGGCCGGCGAGGCCGACGAAGCGCTGCGTCTGGTGGACGAGGCCGAGGCACTCGATGCGGAGAACCCGGCGGTGCCGCGCACGCGGGCGGAGATCCTCGCGCGGACCGGCCGGCGCAAGGAGGCGATCGAGGTCCTGGAGTCGGCGCTGCGGCAGCACGTGGGCGACTTCGAGCTGTCCTTGACGCTGTTCGCGCACCTGCTGCAGGACGGGCAGCGCCACCGCGCGCGCGAGGTGTTGGGACGGACCGCGCCCTTCGTGCAGAGCTCGGGTGAGCGCGCGCGCCTGCTCCGGGCCGAGGGCCAGCTCTTCGCCGCCGAGGGGAGGAAGGGGAAGGCGCTGCAGTCGTTCCTCAGCGCCTCACGGATGCAGCCGGAGGACCCGTCCCTGCACTACGAGACGGCGCGCCTCTACGAGGCCCTGCAGCGGCCCCACGAGGCCATCCGCGCCATCCGCGAGGCGACGCGGCTGGAGGGACGGGTGCGGGAGGACGTGGAGGCGTGGCTGACGCGGCTCGAGCAGCAGGACCGCGAGCTGTCCGAGCTGCGCACCCGCCGCCAGGTGCTCGGCCGCGACGCCATCCCCGACGAGATCCTCTTCGGCATCGGGGAGTAGCGCCCGGGCTACTTCTCAGCGAGCTCGCTCTCGCGCGGGTGGGCGAAGGTGGCACGCAGCAGCCTGGCCACGTCGGATCACTGACATCGATTCGATGTCGGGATTGTCGGCCTGGGCTGTGGTGCCCACTCCGTGCGCATGAACTCGATCCTTCGCGTGGCCTTCGGTGCGGCAGTGAGTGTGTGCACATCGGGCTGCTTCTCTCCGCCCTCTCTTCCTGAGCACGGCGGGGCGCCAGAGGTCGAGTTGCCGGAGAATGTCGAAGTCCTGCCGCCCAACCAGGCGCCGCTGGAGCCGCCGGTCGGATTCGCGACCTGTACCGAGAAGGACTTGCTGGCCCCGCTGTGGACCTGGGTGCCTCCTTCAGGCAGCTTGTTCAACAGTGTGCTCGTGGATGAGGACGGCAACCTGCTCGCCCTCGACAGGACGGATACGAGGTCCGACGACCGAGGCATCTATCATCTGAATTCCGTCGATCCCGACGGCGCATTGCGTTTCCGTCACCGGCTCCCGGTCCCCCTGGGAGGCGCCGCCTTCCTTGGTCACGTGGAAGGGGACGTCGTGATCGTCGCATGGGAAGGCGAGGTCTTCGGCTACGACGTAGGCGACGGGCATCTGCGATTCCACCGGAAGCTGCGGGACGATTTCGGCGAGAGGTTTCTGTCGGAGGCCCCGGGGTGCGGTGTGGACAGCGTGCACTTCCAAATCACCGGCACCTATCGGGTCGCGCAGGGTGAAGTCGGAGTCACCGTCCGGATCCAGGGGACCTACGACTGCCCCGTACAGACCACGGGCTGGATGCTGAGACTGGATGCGCAGACAGGACATGGGCAAGAACTGAAGCAAGTGGCGGCAGGAGGGCGCCTGGCGGCGGTTCTGGATGAGGCCGGGCGGACGTACGTGAGCGAGCCTCCACAACTCCGCGCTCTGGATGCCGTTGGCAGCGTCCGTTGGGCCACGTCGCTCTCCGGAGCCGGGTACACAAACAGCTACCAGGCGTTCGGAGGCGTTCTCGCAACTGGCAAACGCTTGTACCGCACGAGTGACGGAAGCGTCCTGCACACGTTCGAGCACAGCATGGGCTCTCCTGCCTTGAGCGCCGATCGCCTCTTTGTGCCCGCGGCGACTGCCGTGGACTGCGGCCAGAACTCATTCGAGCCGATGGTCATGGGCTTCCCCTTGAACCCGGCACACGAACTCTGGTGCATCCCCCTGGAAGTCATTCCGATGGGCCAAGACTGGTATTTCTACTGGTCCACCACGCCGCTGCTGACGGACAGGCACTCGCTCCTCGTCGCCTCAGGCACCTACGTCGAGACACCAGGCGCACATCGCTTCGCACCGGCAAGCCACACCCAGCTCCTCCGAGAGGTCTCCGTAGATGGGAGGGTTCTCAGGAAGTGCCCTCTCGACCTCGGTTGGGGCTCGTTCGAGTCTGCAGTCCTGACCCACGGACGTCTGGTGGCGCTGACGAATCAAGGCACGCTCGTCGCCTTCGACGCCGACGGAGCGGAGTTCGCCGGTGAAGGCTGGGTGTCCTCTTCAGGTTCGCCCACCGGCGGGATGCGGCCCCGCTAGGCGCAAGGCCGCTACTTCTCCGCGAGCTCGCCGGACTCCGACGCCGCGACCACTGCCGGATCGCTCACGTGCCATTCGAGCTCGATGCGGATGCCGTCGGCGGCAGAGTGGACGAGCCCCTTGCCCAGCCGCAGGGACCGGCCGTTGATCTCGCAGGCCTGGCCCGAGGTGATCTCCATCTGGTAGCCGCCT
>CAZCWA010000525.1:0-3728 GCA_964502265.1 uncultured Myxococcaceae bacterium
CCTTGTTCTTGTGCCCGAGCATCTCGTACTGCGCGTTGAGCTGCTGCTGCTGCTGGGCGAGCTCCACCGTCTGGGACTGCAGCTCCTCGTTCTGGGACTGCAGCTCCTCCGCCTGGGTCTCGGCCAGCCGGTGCAGACGCGTCGCCTTCTCCAGCGCCTGCATCAGCTCGGCGCTGCGCGCGCGGACCTCGTCCTCCAGGTTCGAGTAGAGGCGCTCCAGCTCCGCCGTCATGCTGTTGAACGACCGCGCCAGCTCGCGCGTCTCCGAGGTCCCCTTGATGTCGAGCCGGGCACCGAAGTCCCCGCCCGCGATCGTTCCCGCGGTCCTCGCCGCCGCGTGCAGCGGACGGCTGACCGCGCGCGCCATCACCATCAACACCCCTCCGATGAAGAGGAGGCAGGTGAAGATCGCCGCGCTCACCAGGGAGGAGTTCTCGTCGAGGAAGGGGTTGAGGACGTGCAGGTCCAGCTCGCTCCGGAACGCGTACGGCGTCCCGCCGATGGGGATCGCGTGGCGCACGTGCTGCTTGTCCGAGCGCCAGTTCACCACCACCTCTCCGGGTTGGTGATCCGGCCGGCTGCTGGCGATCAGCGATCCGTCCGCGTCGACGAGGGTGATGTTCCCGAGCTGCTCGGACAGCCCGTGCCGCTTCAGCGCCCGCTGCAGGACCGCCGGCTCGAACACCGCGGAGAGCGTGAGCGGTGCATCGCCCCCACCCATCGCTACCCCGTTGAGGCTCACCATCTGATCGCCCCGGCCCTCCAGCGCGAACTGGCGGATGGGCGTGGCCGGACACAGCGGCTCCCCGGTGAAGCCGAGCAGGGTCTCCCCCCGGTAGAGACAGAAGGCGCGAAGCAGGTCGAGGTGCTGCCCCGCCCCCTCCAGACGCGCCAGGGCGGCCGCGGTGGCCGCCGGGCTGTCCCCCGCCTGACGAAGCTTGTCCGAGCTTCCCAACAGCGCGAGCTGCGCGCGCTGCGCCGCCGCGGACTCTTCCACGTAGCCGGCCCGGTTGATGAGCTCGCCCCGGAAGACCTCACCCATCAGGTGCTCGACCGAGTCCAACTGCTGGCGCATGACCACGCCGCCGGCCACCCAGGCGACCAGCACCACCACGATGAAGACGTAGGCGAACCGCGCCTCCACCGAGTTGAACACCCTTCCCAGCCACCGCTTCATGAAACCCTCCGAAAGACGCGGCCGCGGGTCGAGACCTGCTCGAAGTCACCCGTCTCCGGCATCACGTCCGCGCTTCCGAGCACCAGGAATCCACCCGGGGCGACGACCTGTGAGATCGCCTCCACGAGGCGCTCGCGGGCCCTGCGCGAGAAATAGATGAACACGTTGCGGCAGAGCACGAGCTGGACCGAGCGTGGCGCCACCACGTCCTCCAGCGTCGCCTCCGCGAGGTCCTTCACGACGAACCGCACGTTCGACTGCAGCCCCGGGGCGACGGTCCAGGTCCCGTTGCCGGGCTGGAACCAGCGGTGCATCCGCCCGAAGGAGACGCGCTCGAGGTCCGGCCGCTCGTACACCCCGCGGCGCGCCGCGGCGATGAAGGGCGCGTGGCGGTCGAGCCCGAGGACCTCGAAGTCCTCCCTCCGCTCCGCCAGCAGCATGGCCACGGACCAGGCCTCCTGCCCGCGCGCGCAGCCCAGGCTCAGCGCTCGCGGCGGCGCTTCCGCGCGGCACAGCTCGGGGATGGTCAGCTCCTCGAGGAAGGCGAAGGAGAGCGGGTCGCGGAAGAACTCGCTCACGCCGATGGAGAGGTCGTCGAGGAAGCTCTCGGCGGCCCGCGCGTCGCCGATCAGCCGTTCGACGTGGCGGTCCACGAAGACGTCGCCGGACAGCAGCGCCGCCCGCCGGAGCCGGCGCATGATGAACTCGGGGCGCCAGGTCCCGAGGTCGACTCCACGCGAGGCCAGCCCGATCCGGAGCTGGTGGTAGGCGGACGGGAGGGCGGGCATTGCGCGCAGGCAGAGCAGGCGGCGTGCCACGGCCCCGCTCCTCTGAGGGAGCGCCCCGGCGGGTAGCCGCACACCGGGTCATCGACCTCCGCCGGGGTCTGCCTGACCCACCCCGGACGCGGCCCTAGAGCACCGTCTTCTGCCGCAGGTCCCGCACCACGCCGGCGAGGTAGAGCACGATCGCCACGGTCAGCAGCAGCGAGCCGAACATGAACAGGCCGACCGCGGTGGCGCTGACCCCCAGCAGGATGGGGATGAGCATCAGCATGCCTGCCACCGCGAGGATCACCGCGGCCCGGATGTAGCGGTTGACCGACCTGTGCCGGCGGGCGTCGGCGTCCCCGGTCATGGCGACGTTCGTGCTCACGGTGCGTCCTCCGTCCCGTCCGCCGAGGCCTGCATCCCGTCGCGCGTGTGGCGCGGCGGGTGGGGCAGGGCGTGGCAGGTGTAGCAGGCCATCTCGTCGCCCTGGAGCTGCTCGCTCAGCGCCACGTGGCTGGGGATGGCCTGGAAGCGCGGAGAGGGGCCATGGCAGCCCACGCAGTTGGCGTTGGGGTACGCGCCCTTGAAGGTGATGGGGTCCTTCCAGGTCCGCGTCACGTAGAGCAGCCAGTGCCGGAACCCGTCCCGCTTCGACTCCGCGGTGCCGAAGATCCCGTAGCCGGTGTGGCACGCGTAGCACTGCTTCGCCGGGATGGCGCCGGTGCGGAAGTGCCGCGCGGCGAGCGACGCGCTCTGCGGATCGTGCATGTCGTCCACGAAGAGGTTCATCACGTGGCAGGAGTTGCACGCCTGCACCGTCTTCATCTCCTCGAACATGCTCACGGTGGAGCCGGTGAGGGCGAAGGCCGGCAGCACCAGCAGCCCGCCGAGGAGGACGAACCGGTAGGTGGTCGGCCGCAGCCGCTTGCGCCACACGAACTCCACCGCGATCAGCAGCACCACCCCGAGGACGATCGCCGCCAGCGCGAGCCCGCTCATGGTGCCCCCCACGGTGGCGCCGTGCGGCGGCTCGGGGGCGGTGGCCTGGCCGAGGACGGTCCCCAACCCGAGCTGCAGTCCGTGAAGGGCGCTCACTGCGGACGCTCCTGCTCCACCGGGCCCTGGGGCACCGGGTCCTGCAACTGGCCGGGCTGCGGCGCGCGCGGGGCCTGTCCGGGCACCCGCACGTCCACCGCGCACAGCTTGAACTCGGGCTCGAAGGAGATCGGATCCACCGCGTCGATGGTGGTCTTGTTCACCAGCCTGTCGATCGAGTGGAAGGTGGCGAAGACCAGCCCCGGCCGCACGTTGTCGGTGAGCACCGCGTTGAGCCGGACGTCGCCCCGCCGCGAGTGGACCTCCACCGGATCGCCCGTCTTCACCCCCAGCCGCTTCGCGTCCGCCGGATGGATCTCCAGGTAGTCGGTGGGGATGGGCCGCGTCTGCGGGAGCTGCCCGGTGATCGTCGAGGTGTGCCAGTGCTCGAGCCTCCTGCCGGTGGTGAGGATGAACGGGTACTGCGCGTCCGGCGCCTCGAAGAAGGGGCCCTGCGCGCTGAGGTAGACCAGCGCCTTGCCGTCCGGCCGCGCGTAGAAGTCCATCCGCCCGGTGCCCTTCGCCAGAGGGTCCTCGCCGGGCACATAGCGGCGGCAGCTCCCCGGGTGCTCTTCGGTGGGGCAGGGCCAGAGGATGCCCGGCTCCTTCTCCAGCCTTTCGTAGGTCATCCCGCTGAAGTCGTACTTGCTGCCCTTCGACATCGCGCGCCACTCGTCCCAGATGTC
>CAZCWA010000526.1:0-3709 GCA_964502265.1 uncultured Myxococcaceae bacterium
TGACCCGGAAGGAGCTGGCGAAGAAGACGCTGGTGGCCACGGTGATGAGCAACATCGGCCTCGAGCGGGCGGTGGCGCGGTTCGGGGTGAAGGTGAAGCGCACCCGGGTGGGCGACCGCTACGTGGTCGAGGAGATGCGCAAGCACGGCTACAGCCTCGGCGGCGAGCAGTCCGGGCACCTGGTGTTCCTCGACCACTCCACCACCGGCGACGGGACCCTGGCCGCGCTGCAGCTTCTGGCGGTGATGTGCCGCAGCGGCAAGCCGCTCTCGGAGCTGACGCAGATCTTCGAACCGGTGCCGCAGACGCTGCTCAACGTGGTGGTGAAGCGCCGCCGCGAGCTCGGCGAGCTTCCCGAGGTGATGCGGGCGATCAAGGCGGCGGAGGAGAAGCTGGGGAAGGACGGGCGGGTGTTCGTCCGCTTCTCCGGCACCGAGCCCAAGGCGCGCGTCCTCATCGAGGGCCCGGACCGCGACCGGAACGAGCAGTACGCGAAGGACATCGCCAACGCCCTCAACCGGTCGCTGAGCTAGCAGACACAGCGCGAAGGCTCGTCATCCCCGGTCCGCGGTCGCACCCTCGAGGAAAGGAGGCGTGCGAGATGGCGGACCTGGACCGGGACATGGGCAAGGAGATGAGCGAGCCGGAGATCCGGGAGGAGGTGGCCCGGGCGCGGGAGAAGGCCGCGCGCTCGCAGGGCCGGGCCTCCGAACCGAAGGACACGCCGCCCGACGCGGACGAGCGGCTGAGGAACGTGCAGTCCGGCAACCCGGATCTGCGAGACGAGCTGGACGCGGAGAAGCGCTCGTAGGTCGCAGGAAGTTGACGGGCCGCCCTCCGTGTCATCAAAAGGCGACATGTCGATTCGTCTCGGCGTGAACGTCGATCACGTCGCCACCGTGAGGCAGGCCCGCCGGGCGCGTTACCCGGACCCGGTCATCGCCGCGTCGCTCGCCGAAGTGGCGGGCGCGCATCAGATCACCATCCACCTCCGCGAGGACCGCCGGCACATCCAGGACCGGGACGTCCGCGTCCTGCGCGAGACCGTGCAGACCGAGATCAACCTCGAGATGGCGGCCACCCAGGAGATGATGAAGATCGCCTGGGAGCACAAGCCGGACCTGGTGACGCTGGTGCCCGAGCGCCGCGAGGAGATCACCACCGAAGGCGGCCTCGACGTGAACGGGCAGCGCGAGCAGCTCCGCCAGTACGTGAAGGGCCTGCGCGACGGCGATCTGAAGGTGTCGCTGTTCATCGACCCGGACCTGGACCAGGTGCGCGCGAGCCACAAGTGCGACGTGGACCAGGTGGAGCTGCACACCGGCCGCTACTGCGACGCGCGGGACGCGAAGGAGCGCGCGCGGGAACTCTCGCGGATCGTCGATGCAGCCAAGGCGGCGGCGAAGCTCGGGATGCAGGTCGCGGCCGGGCACGGGCTCAACTACGTGAACGTGGAGCCGGTGGCGGCGATCGAGGAGATCGAGGAGCTGAACATCGGCCACGCGATCGTCGCCCGAGCGGTGCTGGTCGGCTTCGAACGCGCCACCCGCGAGATGCTCGAGTTGATGCGGCTGGCGAGGCGGTAGTCCATGCAGCGCCTCGTCACCGCCGCCCAGATGCGCAGCGTGGACGCGGCCGCCATCGAGCAGCACGGCATGCCCGCGGCGGTGCTGATGGAGAACGCCGGTGCCGCGCTGGCCGACAGGGCGCTCTCGCTCGCCGCGCCGGACGGACGCTTCTTCGTCCTCTGCGGACGGGGAAACAACGGCGGGGATGGGCTGGTGGCCGCGCGCAGGCTCCACGTTCAGGGCAGGCGCGTGCACGTGGAGCTGGTGGGCGCCACCGGAGCGCGCCTCTCGTCGGAATCGCAGCGGAACCTGCAGGCCCTTCACGCGGTGGGGCTCTCGCCGGTGCCGATCGCGGATGAACTCACGCCGGGCGCAGGCGATGTGGTGGTGGACGCTGTCTTCGGGACGGGGCTCGCACGCGCGCCGGAGGGATCGTTTGCAGACGCCATCTCCCGGATGCGGGCGTGGCGGAAGTCGGGCGCGAAGGTCGTCGCCGCGGATGTGCCCAGCGGGCTTCACAGCGACACGGGTCAGCCGTTCGATCCCTGCGTGGAGGCGGACGCGACGTGTGCGTTCGGGCTGCTCAAGGTCGGCCAGTCGGTGGAGCCCGGGCGCTCGTTGTGCGGGGCGGTGGAGCGGGTGGAGATCGGGATCCCGTCCGTCGCCTGGGAACTCCTGGACGGCGACGAGGCGTGGCTGGTGGAGGAGGCGGACGCACGCGCGCGGGTGCCTTCGCGGCGGGCCGAATCGCACAAGGGCACGCACGGGCACGTGCTGGTGGTGGCCGGGAGTTGGGGGAAGACGGGCGCCGCGGCCATGGCGGGCATCGCCGCGCTCAGATCCGGCGCGGGGCTTTGCACGGTGGCCACGAGGCCGGAGGCGCTGGTCCCCGTCCTCGCCCACGCGCCCGAGCTGATGGGTCTGGAGCTGGTGAACGACGGGCCGCTCGGCGCGGGGGATTTGAACCCGCTGCTCGAGGCATGCGACGGGAAGAGCGCGGTGGTGATCGGCCCCGGCATCCCGCGCGGCGAGGAGACGGCGCGGCTTCTGGAGACGCTGCTCGAGGAGCTGAACATCCCGGTGGTGCTCGATGCGGACGCGCTCAACGCAATCGCGCAGGGCAGGCCGGGGCTCCTGCAGCGCGCGCAGTGCCCGCTGGTGCTCACCCCGCATCCGGGCGAGATGGCGCGGCTGTGCGGGATGGACGTGCCCTCCGTGCTCGCGGATCGGATGAACCTCGCGCGGACGTTCGCGGTGCGCGAGCAGGTGGTGCTGGTGCTCAAGGGGGCGGCCACGCTCACCGCGTCCGAGGATGGCGCGGTGTACGTCAACCCGACCGGCAACCCGGGCATGGCCAAGGGCGGCACCGGCGATGTGCTGGCGGGCGTGATCGGCGCGCTGCTCGCGCAGGGGCTCTCGCCCGCCGACGCGGCGATGACCGGCGTGTTCGCGCACGGGCTGGCGGCGGATCTCGCGGTCGCGCGCACGGGCGTGATGGGCCTTCTGGCAACGGATCTGCTGCAGGGCCTGCAGGACGTCTGGCTTCGGTGGGGGCGCTGAAGGCCATGACCGACCGTGCGCAGATGTCGAGGCCGTCCCTGTCGCGCACCCTGGTGACGTACGCGCCGGAGGAGACGCGCGCGCTGGGCGAGCGGCTCGGGCGGGTGCTGAGGCCGGGAGACTTCGTCGGGCTGGTGGGCGATCTGGGGGCAGGGAAGACCCAGCTCGTGCGCGGGGTGGCGGACGGCCTCGGCGTGGATCGCAACCAGGTCGCAAGCCCCACCTTCGCCATCGTCTACCCGTACGAAGGCGGCCGCATTCCGCTGCACCACGCGGACCTCTACCGGCTCGCGGACTACGACGAGCTGTACGCGACGGGCTTTCTGGATCTGGTGGGCGGCGAAGGCGCGGTGCTGGTGGAGTGGCTGGACAAGGTCTGGGAGGCGGCGCCAGACACGCTCTTGCTCTTGCGGCTCGGACACGGAGAGGGCGAGGACCAGCGGACCCTGCGCGCGGAGGCGTGGGGGGAGCGGTACGTGCCGCTGCTGGAGGCGTGGCTGGGTGAACCGCGGCCCTCAGCCTGACCCGCCCTCACCCTGACCCTCTCCCAGAGGGAGAGGGAATGAGATGGGGCCCTCTCC
>CAZCWA010000527.1:0-3701 GCA_964502265.1 uncultured Myxococcaceae bacterium
CTTCAAGGTCGTGCACGAGGCGGTGAAGCGCGCCGCCGCCGCCCACCCGGACGTCCGGATCCTCGCGCCGGATCATCGCCGCCCGCCCTTCGTCGCCGAGCTGGGCGAGGAGTTCACCAAGGGCGGCAGCCACGCGGGCCACTACGAGACCTCGCTGATGCTCGCCGCCGCGCCCCACCTGGTGCGGGAGGACGTGCGCCGCGCCCTTCCCTCGCTGCAGATCGACCTTCCCGGTGCGATCAAGGCGGGCGCGAAGGACTTCGCCGGAGCCGGCGGACCGGACGCGTACTTCGGTGCGCCCGCGCAGGCGACGCGCGAGGAGGGGGAGCGCCTGCTCGCACGGCTGGGTGGCTTCGTGGCGGAGAGCATCCGCGGCGTGTGACCGGAGGATTGCTTCCGCCTTAAGTTAAGCTGATAATCCGCCGGCCCTCGCGGAGACTCAGCTAATGCAACTGGAAAGCCTGAAGATGTTTTGTGACGTGGTGGAAACGGGCTCGTTCTCCCGCGCCGCGCAGCTCAACCACGTCACCCAGTCCGCGGTGAGTCAGCAGATCCGGGCGCTGGAGACCCGCTACGCGCAGAAGCTGCTCTCGCGGAGCGCGCGCCAGGTGACGCCCACGCCGGCGGGGGAGCGGCTCTTCCGGGGCTGCAAGGAGATCCTCGCCCGCTTCTCCGAGGTGGAGCAGGAGATCCGCGAGCAGTCCGCCGAGGTGGTGGGCACCTGCACCGTCTCCACCATCTACTCGGTGGGCCTGCACGAGCTGCAGAGCATCATGAAGTCGCTGCTGAAGACGCACCCGAAGGTGAACATGCGGCTGAACTACCGCCGCAGCGATCAGGTCTACGACGACGTGATCCTCGGGTCGGCGGAGATCGGCATCGTCGCCTACCCGCAGCCGCGCGCGGGGGTGGACATCCTCCCCTTCCGCCACGATCGGCTGGCGGTGGTCTGCGCGCCGTCGCACCCGTTCGCGAGCAAGACGAAGGTCACGCCCGCCGCGCTGTCCGGCATCCCCTTCATCGCCTTCGATCGCGAGGCGCCCACGCGCAAGGCGCTCGACCGCATGTTCCGCGAGCGGAACATCGACGTGAACCCGGTGATGGAGATGGACAACGTCGAGACCATCAAGCAGGCGATCGCGATGGGGATCGGCGTGGGCGTCCTCCCGCTGGCCACCGTGCAGCACGAGGCCAACGACGGCTCTCTGGTGGCGCGTCAGTTCTCGGAGGGCGAGTGGGGCCGCACCATCGGGCTGCTGGTCCGCAAGGGGAAGTACCTCGACCGCGCCGCGCAGGCGGTGCTCGACGCGTTCAAGGCCGCCTCCACGCTCGCTCCGGAGCAGGTCGCCTCGTAGAGCCCCCGCGGCCTGGCGGACGGCCCGGCGCTAGAGCGTGTCGGCGTAGTTCTCGATGCAGAAGCCGCAGACGGACTTGTCCGGCACCTGCGACGGGTGCAACCGGAACACGTCCTCCGCCGGCTGGCTGCAGAAGGCGCACTCGGTGCCCTTCTTCTCCTCTGTATGGAGCAGCCGCTTCACGCAGGGCGCGCAGATCTGCAGCGTCGGGCCGCGTGCCATCTTCTCGTCGCCGGCGTTCCCGCAGTACGAGCACATCGCGTTGGTCATGCCGCCAGTCGACCACCGCGGTCCGCCGCTGTCAGCGTCTCGTTTGCGCCGGCGCAGCGAGCCCCTTGTCCGTCTCCGGCTGCGCCAGCGGCAGACGGAGCTGGAAGGTCGCGCCCACCTCGGTCGGTAGCAGCGCCAACGTCCCACCGTGACGCCGCGCGGTCTCGGCGCTGATCGCCAGCCCGAGCCCCGTCCCCTTCCCCGGCGCCTTGGTGGTGAAGAACGCGTCGAACAGCCGCGAGCGCAGGTGGGCCGGCACCCCGGGCCCGTCGTCTGCGACCTCGAGCACCGCCTCGCCCGAGGCCTCGTCCCGGAAGGTCCTCACCTGAAGATTGCCGCGCTGTCCGAGCGCGTGGCCCGCGTTCACCACCAGGTTGGTCACCACCCGCATCAACTCGCCCGGCACCGCCTTGACCCAGGTCTCCGGCTGGAGCTCCGCCTTCACCTGGATGGAGGGCGCGATGTTGGTGCCGCCAATCTTGAGGCCGGACGCGGCGACCTCCTGGAGATCGCACAGCTCAATCTCTCCCTGCTGCCGGCTGAGCATCCGCATCGAGGCGACGATCTCCCGGATCTGCGCACAGCCCTGCAGCGCCTCGGCGAGCGCCTGTGGGGTGTCGGCGCAGGCCTCCGCCACCTCGTCGTCCTCCACCCACGCCCGCAGCGCCTCCGAGGCACCGGGCCGTCCTTCGAAGTGGTCGATCACCAGCGGGCGCGCGCGCGTCAGGCTCTGCAGGTAGTCGCTCACCGCGCGCAGGTTGGCGGACACGTACGCGAGCGGGTTGTTGATCTCGTGGTTCACGCCCGCCACCAGCACGCCCAGCGCCGCGACCTTCTCCTGGTTGACGAGGCGATCCTGGGTCGCCCGCAGCTCGGAGACGGTGGCGGCGAGGCTCTTCGCCTGCTGCACCCGCTCGGTCACGTCGGCGAGCACCAGCAGTCCCATCGCGCGCTTCGCGTCGTAGTGGCAGCTCACGTCGAAGAGGCGCTCGGGCGCGTTCTCCAGCCGGACGTCGGTCAGGGTGCGCCCGTCGTGCGCGGCCAGCACCTGCCCCGGCTCGCCGCCGAGGCCGAGCGCCACCGTCATCTCCTCCGCCGACCGCACGTTGCCGATCACCTCCGCCGCGGACGGGTTCGCCAGACAGCGCCCGGTCTGCAGGTCGAGCAGCACCGCGGCGATGGGCATGCGGGAGAAGACCAGCGCGAGGCCCGACTCGCCGATGCCCGCGACCCTCCACCGATCGAAGGCGATCCAGTAGGCGATCGTGACGGTGGTGATGAGGACGGGGGTGGACAGGTGCAGCGCGTGGGCGCCTCCGAAGATCCGGATCACGAGGAAGATCCCCGCGGCCCCCACCTGGGTGGCGAGCAGACCCGCCATCACGTTGCGACCGTGCGGTGTCGCTCGCCACCGGATGACGGCGCCCGCGCAGAGCACCACCGTCCCCAGCAGGATCATCCCCGCGTCGTAGCCGCGCAGCAGTCCGTGGGTGGGGAGCCAGTTGAGCGAAGACCGGGTCAGGTTCGCCGTCCCGAGCGCGTAGACGAGCGCCGCGCCGATCGCCGGCAGGAGGAGGGAGAGCGCGAGGGTGGCGTTCCGCGACCAGCCCGCGTTCGGCCTCATCAAGAGGAACCCGGTGCCCACGAAGCCCGCCCCGATGAGGCCAATGGACATGCGGACGAGCGCCACCCACGGCAGCGCGTCCTCCGCCGACTGCGCCGTGGTCGCGCCGAGCAGCGCCACGCTCACCGCCGCCGCCCCTCCGAACAAGGCGAAGATCCCCACCCGGATGCCGCCCAGCCCGCCCTTCCGGGTGAAGGCGTTGAGCGTCATCGCCATCGGCGCCGCGGCGGTCAGGAAGAGGAGAAACGTGTAGCTCACGCGCGGTCCCCGGGTCGTGGAGGCCCCATGGCGGTGGGCGGACCCCCAACGGGGACCGCAGGTTCTTTCGGAGGCTGGATGGCAGGCATGGGGCTGCGGGCGAGTGGTGCAACCTCCGCACCGCCCGTGCGAGGCTCCCGGCGGATGAACCTTCACGCGCTGCTCACCGAGATCGCCCTCGACGTGAAGCCCCA
>CAZCWA010000528.1:0-3690 GCA_964502265.1 uncultured Myxococcaceae bacterium
TGCGCGGTGCGCCCTTCGGCCTCCACCAGCTCCTTCGCGCGCTGCGCGTCGTCGCACGGCGGGTGGTGTATGGTGAGCACGAAGAAGGAGAGCGCCCAGCGATCCTCCGCGTCGGGGAAGACCTCCTTGAACGGCGTCATCGCGGTCCCGGGCAGCCCGTGGGTGATGACGTTGAAGCCCTTGTACGGAGAGAGCCCGCCCATCGCCTCCGCGTCGAGGAAGTTCGCCGGCGGCGGCTCGAGCGTCTTCGCGATCTCCACGTCCGCGCTTCCATCCGCCGCGTGGCAGGTGGCGCAGGCCTGTGCGTAGAGCTCGGCGCCGCGCTTCGGATCCGGTGCTCGGCGGGGGCTGCGGGTGAGGCCGCCGGCTTCGATCAGCTCCTCGATGAGCCTCGACATCTCGGCGGTGAGCGGACCGGGGTCGGCGCGCGCGTTCACCTGCTCCTTCAGGGCCTGAAGCCGCGGCACGAAGGACTTGCCGCGATCCCCCAGCGCCTGCGATGCGCTCAGGGCCTCGGCGATGAAGGCGTCCTGCTCGTCGAGCTCGAACTGCGAACCCGACGCGAGCGCCTCGGGATAGTCCGCCTCCAGGTACTGAAGGATGCCCACCAGCCGGTGCCAGTCGTCGGCTTCGGCAGCGCGGGCAGACAGGGAAACGGCGAGCGGAAGCGAGAGCGCGAGGCAGAGCAGGAGGTGACGCACGCGCTGCGTGTACCTCAGGAGGGCCCTTCGTTTCAATATTGAGAATCATTCTCAACAAGCGGCGCGGGCGGATCGGCGTGCACGGTGAGGGGAGGGGTAGCATCGCGGTGGAAGTGAAAGCGCCCCCATGATCCGCCGCCGCCGCGCACTGCAGAGTGGTGCCTTCATCGCCTCGCTGGCGCTGCACGGTGCGCTGTTCGCGTGGCTCGTCTCGAGGCCCCCGTTGCCACGTCCGGAGCGTCCGGCGCGGGAGGCTTCCCGGATCGAGGTGGAGGTGTCGTTCGTGGAGCCGCGCCCAGAGCCGGCGCCGGACATCCAGCGCCCACCGCTCCGCCGCCCACCCCTTCGACGCGAAGTACCAACTCCTCCGCCGCAGCCTGAGGAGGTGGCCACCGCCGACGCCCGTGCAGGTGAGACGGACGTCCCGCACGCCCCTTCGGCGCAGCCGCGAGAGCTGACTCGCGGGCCGACCCTGACCCCATCGCTCGAGATCCTGGGCGGCGGGACCGAAGGACCGGGAGAAGGGGGCGTCGCCTTACGCGGTCGAACGTTCCGGGCAGGCGAGGGGGATCCGTACGGCAGCGAGGCGGCGCGCCGTGAGGAGGAGCGGTTCCGGGTGCACGGGCGCGTGGACGGCTGGGCGAAGGACTCGCTCGCGGAGGCGCGCGCGCAGAGGGGGCTTCCGCATCCTTATATAGGCGGCGTGGGCGAGGCCCTTCGCGAAGGTCTCGGGCGCGCGGAGGGTGGGACGCCGGCGGCGCTCGGCGCGGCGGGTGCGGCGGAGTTCATGTTGCGGCGCTACGCGGACGCGGCGGCGGAGTACACGCGGACCGGCAACCCCGGCATCTCGACGCCGGGGCTCGCGGAGCGTCAGTCGGAGCGGCTGAAGTCGCAGTTCGGCGGCGAGGCGAAGTTCGTGCAGGCGCTGACGCAGGCCGGTGAGACCTCCCTGGATCTCGCGTACGGCAAGCCGCTGCTCGCGCTCACCCTCGAGCTGAGGCTCTCGCGGGACGGCAAGCCGGTGAGTGCGCCGGCGCTGCTCCAGCGATCCGGCAGCGACGCGTTCGACGCCTTCGTCCTGCGCGTCATCCCCGGCGCGCTCGCCGAGCTGGGCCCTGTGCCGGAGGACGCGCTGCGAGGTCAGGAGGAGCTTCGCAGCGTGTGGCTGATCGAAGGGTGGGCGAGCCTGCCGCCGAAGCTGAACGACGCGATGTTGATGTACGGCGTGCCCGGAATGATGGGCATCGGCGGCGACGTGCTCCTGAAGGAGATCGCATCGAGCGAGCAGTTCGACTTCCGCGCAAAGTTGCTGCGGGTCTACTGAAACCAGCGCGTGCCTGCCTGCCCCCCAGGCCCGGATGGGCGGGTGCGCAGCTCGCTGCGGTCGGCTAAACAAGCCCGGCCTTGTCCCCTCCCGCTCCCTTTCGTTCGCCGCCGCCGAAGGTCACGCTGACGCAGGGCTTCACCGAGCCCTACGACAACGCGGTGGCCACCGCGCGCACCTGCTACAACTCGCGGATCATCACCGCCGCGGACGTGCGGAAGGACGCGAGGGCCATCGAGCTGCGCGACCGGATCGCGAAGGAGACGTACGAGGCCGGCCACCACACCACCATCCAGCACGCCACCTTCCAGTTCGCGCTCGAGCACGTGAGCCGGCAGGCGATCTGGTCGTTCCTGCACGCGCACCCCTTCTACAACTCGGAGCAGGTGAGCCAGCGGTACGTGGAGGTGAAGCCGGGGAACGTCATCCTCCCCGCGCTCGAGCCTGCGCAGGAGGCGCTCTACCTGGCGGCGGTGGAGGACATGATGGGCGCGTACCGGGCGCTCATCGAGCTGCTCACGCCGAAGGTCGCCGAGGAGTTCTTCCGGATCTTCCCCGCCCGGAAGCGCGCGCCGGAGAAGTGGGCGCTGGGGATCAAGAAGAAGGCGCAGGAGGTCGCGCGCTACGTGCTGCCCGTCGGCACCTTCGCGCACCTGTACCACACGATCTCCGGGCTCACGCTGCACCGCTACCACCGCCTCAGCCACCAGCTCGACGTGCCCACCGAGGTGCGCCTGATGGTGAAGGCGATGGTGGACGAGGTGGACAAGCTCGACCCGCTCTTCTTCGCGCGCATCGAGGATCCGATCCCGATGGAGCAGACGCTCGAGTACCGCGCCCTGCACGAACTCGGGCGCAGTGGGGCGGGATCGACCGCAGGCATCACCGCCGGCAGCGCGCGCGCGTTCGTCCGCGAGTTCGACGCGGAGCTCGGGCCGGACAGGCGCTCGCGGCTGGTGGACTGGAGCGCGCAGGGACCGAAGAGCGTGGCAAAGGCGGTGCGGGCGGTGCTGGGCGTGACGTACGACGAGCTGTCGGACGACGCGGCAATCGACCGGGTGCTCTCGCCGAAGCTCAACCCGTACCTGGGCGAGGCGCTGACGCTGACGACGATGTCGAAGCTGACGCGGGCCTTGTCGCACGCGCACTTCACCTTCCAGAAGAAGCTCTCGCACACGGCGGACAGCCAGGATCAGCGCCACCGGATGACGCCGGCCTCGCGCCCGGTGCTGCACGCGCACTTCGTTCCGGACGAGGTGGACGTGATCATCCCCGACCTCATCGAGCAGGTGCCGGAGGCGAAGGCGCGCTTCCTCGAGACCTGCACGCGGACGTGGCGGACCATCGAGCAGCTCCTCGACGCGGGCGTCCCCACCGAGCACGCGCTCTACCTGTTGCCCAACGCGTTCCCCATCCGCTTCCACGAGTCCGGCGACCTGCTGCACCACCACCACAAGTGGGTGCACCGCCTCTGCTACACGGCGCAGGACGAGATCTGGCGCGCGTCCCTGGAGGAGGTGTCGCAGGTGACGGAGATCCAGCCGCAGCTCGTGCGGCACATCCGGCCGCCCTGCACGCTGCGCATGCAGGCGAAGATCACGCCCTTCTGTCCGGAAGGCCCGCGCTACTGCGGCGTGCCGGTGTGGAAGCTGGAGCTCGATCAGA
>CAZCWA010000529.1:0-3656 GCA_964502265.1 uncultured Myxococcaceae bacterium
CCGCGTCGTCGGCTGCGGCGCCGGGCTCCCCAGCCCCTCCGGTGCCGGCGGCATCCTCCGACGGCTGCGCGTTCACGTCGGCGGTCACCGCGTCGGCCGCCGCATCGTCGTTGTCTACGCCCTCGGCATCGGCCGCGTCACCGCTGGTCTGACCCTCCTGCGGCGTGGCCTGGATGGAGGCAATCGCCTGCAGCTTGGCGTCGATGCGGGCGCGCTCCACCGGAGGCGTCCCTTCCACCTCACGGCACCGGGCGAGCAAAGGTTGGGCACGTTCGTACCCTTCGCGATGGGCGGCGTAGGCCCAGGCGGCGCCACACAGAGCCTCGCGGTCTTCTCCCGCCAGCGCGATCACCTTCTCGTAGGCCTCGCCCGCCGCAACGGCCTTGGCAGGATCGACCGCCTGCTGACCGCTGAGCGCCCAGGCCAGGTAGCGATGGGCGTCGATCGATGCCGGCTCGAGGGCGGTGGCCTTCTGGAACGCGGCCTCCGCAGCGCCATAGTCGCGATAGCGCAGCGCCAGGGCCCCCAGGTTCAGCCACGCCGGCGCATACGCGGCGTCCTTGGAGACCGCTTCCTCGAACTGCACGATGGCCGCGGCCGGCTCACCGTTGGCCAGCAGCACCAGGCCCAGGGTGTTGGCTACCGCGGGGTGATCGGCGGCCAGGCCCGCGGCCTTCTCCGCAAAGTAGCGGGAGAGCTCCTTCTGGCCGCGGTCGAGGTGGATGAGCGCGAGGTTCAGAAACGCGCCGGGATGGTCTCCGTGCCGCTCGAGCACGCGGCGCGCGCTCGCCTCGGCCTGGGTGTCGTGGCCCAACAGCCGCTGCGTCACCGACAGGTGGGTGAGCAGCTCCGCATCCCGCGACAACGCCGGACGCTCGAGCGCCGACTGGTAGAGGGTCTGCGCCTCCTCGTAGCGCTCAGCGCTTCGCAGGAGCGCTCCCAGGTTGAGCAGACTCTCCCGATGATCGGGGGTCTTCTCGAGGACCGCGCGGTATGCGGCCTCAGCCTCCTCCAACCTTCCCTGCCGTTCGATCGCCAGCGCCAGGTTGAAGCCGGTGCTCGCCGGCTCCGCGCCCTTCCCGAGCGCCGTGCGGAAGTGCTCCGCGGCCGCGTCGAAGTCGCCCTCCGAGAAGGCCGCGACGCCCGCGTCGAACGCCCGCGCCCCCGCATCCCGGGGCGCCTCTGCAGCGGGCACCGGCGCCTGCTCGACGCCCGCGGACGCCTGCTGCTTCGTCGCCCCCGAGGAGGTCGCACACCCTGCCAGCAGCAGCAGCGCCGCCGCTCCGCCGAGCGTTGCCCCGCCCCGCCTCCACAACCCCATCCGGCCGCTCATCGCGCGCCTCCCTGATCCGCCACGGCGGACCGCTGTTGCCTCGCCTCTGCGTGCACGTCAGGTGCTCCGCTCAGCCACGTCTCCAGCCGGGCCCGCTCGACCGCCGCGCGCGGCGCTGCGTCGGCGGCCCCATCGGACGAGCTCCGTGCGGCCGCATCCAGGGCGCCCTGCTCGGAATCCCCCTGCTCAGCGGTCTTCTCCCTGGGCGCGGCCGACCCGGCGCCCCCGGTGTCCTTCGACGCGGGCTGCGCACCCGCCTCCCCCCGCCTCGGGATGAGCGGAGCGGTGGAGAGCAGCGCCCCCTGACGGAAGGGGATCTCCCGCACCTGGGCGTAGGCGCCGTGCCGGTAGCGGTTGAGCTGCTCCTGCGCGCGCAGCGTCCAGTCCCCGTAGATCTTCAGCTCGTAGGCCTTGGAGAGCGCGAGCTCCAACGCTGCCGCGGCCTCATCCTCGAGCGGCAGGGCCACGTTCTCGAGCTCGGTCCGGTACATCATGAGCTGCTCGTCGTTGAGGCCCCGCGGCTCGGGGGAGCCCAGGATGCGCTCGGCGAGATCGGCGTAGCCCAGGCCCATGCGGGTGAGCGCGGCGATGCCCCACTCCCCATCGCCGATGCTCAGCACCTGGGTGTAGCCCTCCTTGAGCTTGGCCAGCCGCTGCTGCTTGGCCTTCAGGTCGCGCACCATGGTGGTCGCGCGATCGAGGGTGAGCGCGGTGAACGCCTTCCACTCCGGCTCCAGCGCCAGGAAGGCCAGCCGCGCCTCGGCGCTTCGCACGGCAGGGTCTGCGCGGACCTTCTTGGGAAGCTTCGCGTGATCCTTGAGGAGGCGTCGCACCTGCCGCTGCGCCTCGTCCTCCCGGCCCAGCGCGTTCAGGGCCTCGACCTTGCGGTGCGCGGCGAGGAAGCGCTGATCCGCGGGGATGTCCGCACCGCGTCCGGCGCTGCGCTCGAAGGACTCCAGCACGGCGAGCGCGTCCTTCCACCGCCCGGCCTGCTCGTGGATCGCCGCGATCCGCAGGGGGATGCGCCACCGGTCCTCCCGCTTGGGGAAGTCCTTCATGTAGGCCTCGAAGGCGGCGATGGCGCGGCGGTCCTGTCCGAGCCCCTCCCTCCAGATGCCGGCGTTGTACTGCGCGTCGGCGCGCCAGGCGGCGGCCTCACGCAGCAGGCTCTCCCGCTCCTTCTCGTCGACGGTCTTCGCCGCCCGCTTCGGGACCGGCGCCGGCTTTCCACGCCGCGGCTCGGTGAGCTGCGCGTAGGTCGCGAGGAAGGACTCGTACATCTCTGCGGCCCGCTCGAACTGCGCGAGCTCCGCGTAGAGACCGGCCAGGGTGTAGCGGACCTTCAGCTCGAAGGCGCTGCCACGGTAGTCGCGCAGCACCCGCTCGCCGGCCTCCACCGCGCGGTCCCGCTGCTGCGCCTCCTGCGCGATGAACATCACGTAGGTCAGCGCACGATCCGCGTTGTCCGAGGTCGGGAAGCTGTCCACGAACTCCATGAAGAGTTCGGCGGCCCGCGCGGGGTTCTTCTCCTTGCGGTAGACGACCTCGTCGACCCACTTGTACTGGCTTCCCTCCACCACCGAGGCCAGGCGCCGCGCAAAGGGGGTGCCCGGCTTCCACAGCCGACGGTTCTCCAGGAAGCCGCGCGAGAGCTCGTTGAGCGCCTTCCACTCACCGCGCTGGTTGAGGATGTCCATCGAGAGGTCGGCGACCTCCTGGCTCCGGCTGTCGGACGGGAAGCGCTCGATGATCTCTCCGAAGCGCTCGATGGCCTCCATCATCTGACTGGCGTCGTAGTGGAGGATCGCCGCCTGGTAGCGGACGTCGAGCTCGTCGGGGTTGCCCGGGAAGCGCGTGTTGTAGGTGTCGCAGGCGGCCACCAGCGCCTGCTCGGCGTCGGTGAGGGGACGCGCCTTGGCGTCCGCGTGGCGGCCCTTGTCGATGCGGTGGTTGCGCTCGACGTCCGGCTTGTTCTGCGCCTTGATCTTCTCTCCGGAGCGCAGCGTCCGGTGGGCGGCCTGGCCGCGCTCGATGCGCACCAACTGCTCCCAGGCGAGGACCGCATTGTAGCCCGCCTGCTTGCGGTAATCCTCGTTGGAGATCTCGCGGGCCAGCTCGCGGTCCGGGATCTCGAAGTCCAACACCGCCTGGTAGGCCCGCGCGGCCGGCTCCCACTCCTCGAGCGCCCAGAGGATCTCCGCGTAGTAGAAGCGCAGGTTGAACGCGTGATCGGAGATCTGCTCGGGGTCGGTGCTCGATGCGAACTGGTCGACGTAGGTCGCGTAGATGTCGCGGGCGATCCGGTAGGTGTCGACCTCCTTCG
>CAZCWA010000530.1:0-3650 GCA_964502265.1 uncultured Myxococcaceae bacterium
GCGTCTGCCCGGTCGAGAGATCGACGAGGTAAAGCCGCAGCAGGTACGCCCGCTCGTTGCGGGAGAGCGAACCCACCACGGCGCGTTGGGCGCCGATGTTCCGCAGCCGAGACGCGTAGCAGGTGGGTTGACCTGCGCAGCGCCGCAGCCGATCTGCCTCTTCGCGTCCCAGCTTCGCCTCGAGCGCGTGGGCGTCGAGCAGCGAGTAGCCCTCGGCGAGTGCGGCGGACTGAATCTCCTTCAGCACCTGCCCGCCGAGGCCGATCATCGTGGGCGGCGTCTCCAGCTCCGGCACCGCGAGCACCAGGCCATCGCCGGACGCGGCGCGCGCGGATGGCACGCTGAAGAGGGCCACGCAGAGGAGGAGACACGTTGCGGCACCGGACGCGCGCATGCCTCGACCATAGCGGAACCGCCGCGACGTTCGGCGCGCGAGTTGAGCGCGGTGCCCCGGGTGCTACGCGACCTTCGAAGCTGCCTGCGTCTGCGTCACCTGGACCCCGAGCGTCTCCCGATACCGCTCGAAGCAGCGGGCGCCGGCACGCAGGCGGAGCAGCGCACCCTCTGCGAGCGCGCGCGCGTTGCGCGGGTCGTCCTCCACCAGCGGCACCAGCACCTCCCGGTTCCACGCCTCCGAGTGCTTCACGTCCAGCACCGCGTGCAGCGAGAAGTACCGGTAGACGGCGAGTCCGTGGCCGTGCCGCGCGAGCCCGGCGACGACGAACGGCGCGCGGGTGGGCGCGGTCAGCTCCACCGCCCCCAGCGCACCGAGCGACTGCATCGCGTAGCGGCGTTCGGTGGCGAGCGCGACGAGCAGGTTCCCCAGCGCCAGTGACTCCCACACCGTGGTCTCGATAGCGACCTGCGCGCCGACCGACCGCGCGAGGTGATCGAGCATCGGCCCGTGCATGCCGGCCTCGCGGCCCCGGCCCATCTCGTCCCAGTAGTTGCGCGCGACCTCCAGCTTCGGCCGCGTGGGCAGCTTCACCTGGCTGAGCGCGGTGAGATCGTCGAAGCCTGCCTCGCCCGCGACCTCCTGCTCGATGAACCACCGGAGTTGGTCCTCGGTCGCCTGCTCCGAGAGCCACGTGAACAGCGGGTCGCCCTGGCCGGGCCCGGTCTGCTTCAGCGCCTCGAACCAGGCGACGAACTCCGCCGGCGTCTCGGGGACCCCGGTCATCAGGGACTGCACCGCCGACCGCTCCTGCTCGACCCACTCGAGCTGCAGGGCGCGCATCCGTCCTTCGTGGGCGAGCTCTGCCCGCCAGTCTCCGTCGCCGCGACCCGGTGCGAGCCGGGCGCGGTTCCAGTGCGCGAGGGTCCGGTGGAGGTCTGTCTGATCGGCCGAAGAATGCATGGGGGACATGGTCGCGGGAACGTGGGAGCTCCAACGGCCTGATGCCACCCGAGGCGGTCAATCGTGAACGCTCCGCCCTCCGGTCCGAGCCGCGGTGAGACACACAATCGACAGTCGCTCGACGTCCGCGTACGCCGGGCGCTCGAGCTCCTCTCCGTAGACGTCCGGATCCACCTCCTCGTACCGGACCTCACCGCGGAAGTCGGACAGCAGCGGCTGGAGTGCCTCCCGCAGGAGATCACGCCCGTCGACGATCGGCGTGCACGTGTAGAGCGCGAGGACGCCGTCCGGGCCCAGCTTCGGGATCGCCGCGCTCACCATCCGCAGCGAAAGCTCGATGCCGCGTGCGCCGCCGCCGTGGCGGTATGCGCGCTCGGCGTCGTCGACGAGGAAGGGGGGGTTGCACGCGATGAGGTCGAAGGTGCCGGGTGCGCTGTCGAGCAAGCTCCCCTGCGCGAGCTGGACGTCCACGTTCCACAAGGCCGCGTTCACCCGGGCGAAGGAGAGCGCGCGCGGGTTGATGTCGGTGAGCCAGCGTTCACCGCAGGCCGTGGCGATGGAGAGCAGCCCCGCACCGGATCCCGCGCCCACGTCCACCGCTCTTCGGAAGGGACGGCCGCGCTCGCGGCACAGCGCGCGGAGGAAGCGCGTGTAGCGGTAGGTGTCCGGCCCGAAGAACACGGCGTCCGCTTCAGAGGTGGGCCAGGCGGAGTGGACGACGAGGCCCGGTCGATCGCCTTCCAGTCCCGCCAGCGAGGAGAAGCGCACCATGCTCCGCAGCAGGTGCGGGTCATGCGGCGATCGGGTGAGGGCGCCTGCCTCCTCGAGCAGCGCGAGGCACTCGGGAGGGAGGACGTGGCTACGGAACGGGCGGCTCCAGCCGAAGACGTCGCGCGGGGTTCTTCCCTCGGGGAAGCGGGCGAAGACGCGCCCGTGTGAGAGCGGGGTGGGCGTGACGAATTCGTAGCCCTGGGCCTTCAGCCACTGGCCGAGCGAGACGAGCGCCTGTTCCTGACGGGAAGGGACCATGCGCCGGAGTCTGCGCGCCCCGGCATCGGGGCGGACGCACCTTCTCGCGCGACCTGTTCGTGATGTCGAATGCCCGGCGTCAGCGTGCCCAGAGCTGGCTGACTGCTCCGTACGCCCGAATGACCGCATCGCCATGAACGAGGACGAGGCCCTCGCGCTGCGCCTGGGCAACCAGCAGCAGGTCCATCAATCCTCGCCCTCGAAAAGTCGGGCGATCTCTTCGTCGGGATCATCTTCGACGCTTCGTCGACCAGTTCGGAGAGGTGCGTCATCGCCTCCTCGAGGCTCACCGTTCTCATACGCCGAACCTACGAACAGGTCGTGAGTCCGGCGAGTGGCCGGCCGGGCAGCTTCAGACCCCGGCACCGCTGAGGTTGCCCGCGCCTGCACCCCGTGAGAGGGATTGCCGAGACGATGCCCACGCCCCTCCCGTCAGACGTACGCGACGCACCCCTCGCCCAGCTCGTGGACGACGACTTCGCCGAGCCGTCCGGAGACGAGAGCGCGGACGCGAGCGTCGAGTTCGTGGAGATCCCCTTCGTGGTCGAGCCGAACTACGCGGGGTGGCGGCTCGATCGCTACCTCTGCGAGAAGATCCGCCGGCTCTCGCGGACGCGTGTGCAGCACATCATCCGCCACAGCCTGGTGCACGACGGGAAGGTGAAGCTGAAGCCGGCCACGCCGGTGACGCCGGGGCTCTCGTTCCGACTGCGCAAGCGCGCGCTCGCCGAGCCGGACACGCCGACGACCTTCGAAGAGCTCTTCCGCGACGAAGCGCTGCTGGTGGTGGACAAGCCCGCGGGCCTGCCGATGCACCCGAGCGCCCGTTACACGCGCGGCACGCTGGTGGGCTTGCTCGAGCGCACCTACGGCAAGGACTTCCGCGCGGATCCGGCGCACCGGCTCGATCGCGAGACGTCAGGCATCGTGGTCTGCGGCCGCACGCTGCAGGCCTGTCAGCGTCTGATGCGCAGCTTCGTCGAAGGGGACGTGCAGAAGGAGTACCTGGCGATCACGGAAGGCGCGCCCGAGGCCGACTCGTTCGAAGTCGACGCGCCCATCGCCGAGGGTACCGAGCTCATCCGCGTCGCGGTCCGCATCGATCACACCGAAGGCAAGCAGGCCCGCACGCGCTTCGAGGTCCTCCGCCGCTTCGAACGCCAGGGGGCCCGCTTCGCCCTCATCCGCGCGCTCCCCGAGACGGGCCGGCAGCACCAGATCCGCATCCACCTGCACACGGCCGGCTTCCCGCTGGTGGGCGACA
>CAZCWA010000531.1:0-3633 GCA_964502265.1 uncultured Myxococcaceae bacterium
CGGCGGCGGAGGCGGCGCTCGCGCTGGAGAGCGCCGGCATGCGGTCGCGGCTGGAGGAGGCGCTCTTTGCGGCGCGGGCGCTGCGGCGTCATCGGGCCGGGCGCGCGTGGGCGACCGGGACGCTGGAGCTGGAGGCGCTCGAGGGGCTGCGGCAGGTCGTGGCGCGGACGGTCCGCTGAAATCATCCGCGGGGAACGGGCGGAAAGCGAAGGGTGAAGGTCGTGCCCTGTCCCGGCTCCGAGTCGCAACGAATGGTTCCGCCCATCCGCGTCACCAGCGCGTGGCACACGGTGAGCCCGAGTCCGGTTCCCCCACCGACCGCCCGGGTGGTGAAGAACGGATCGAAGATCCGGCGGCGCACGTCCTCCGTCATTCCGCAGCCGGTGTCGCGCACGGACCACTGGGCCCAGCCGTCCTCGCCTTCGCCCACGCACACGGCGATCCGGTGTGACGGCTGGGACGCGCCGGTTGGGATCGCCTGGCCCGCGTTCATCAGGAGGTTGAGGAGCGCCTGCCCGAGCCGGGCGGGGTTGCCCATCACCCGCGGCGCCGGCTGGTAATCGGCGGTCACCTGCGCGACGCGGCGAAGCTCGGGCCCGGCCATCTGAAGCGCGGCCTCCGTCACCTCCCGAAGATCGATGGCCTGCGACGCGTCGCCGGACCGCGAGAGGAGCTGCAGATCCCGGACGACCGCCTCGATCCGCCGCGCGCCCTCCGCCAGATCCGCCAGCGCCTCGCGCACCTCGACGCTCACGCCGGGTGAGCCCGTCAGCTCCTGCTCGAGGAAGCGCAGGTTCGCGAGCACCCAGGACAGCGGGTTGTTCAGCTCGTGCGCCAGGCCCGACGCGAGCATGCCCACCGAAGCCATCCGATCCGCGATCATCACCCGCGCCTCGACCTGCCGGCGCTCCTCCACGTCGCGCGCGAGCGAGATCACCGCCGGCGCACCGTCGAACTCGAAGGGGATGCACCGCGCCTCGAACACCCGGCCGTCGTCGTGCTTGTAGTCGATGGGGGGCAGCTCGACCTTGAGGGCGGCGCATTCGCAGATCCGCTCCCGGGCACGTGCGGCGAAGTCCCGGGGCATCACCTCTTCGATCACCACGCCGCGGCGCGCGCGCTCGTCCGGAACGCCGAAGAGCCGGAGCGCGGCGCGGTTGCAGACGATGAGCCGCGCATCCCGCGTCCACACCGACAGCCCATCGGGGACCTGATCCACCAGCTCGCGCAGCAGGCGCTCCTCTTCGAGCGGCCTCGCCGAGCGCGCCTCGCGCACCAGCGCCGAGCCCAGATCCACGCCCGTACCCGGCGTGGCCGCGCCGGGTGTGAGGGGATCTGCGACGAAGGAGGACATGTCGGATCCGGGGACGTAGCAATTCGCAGAAATCCGTTCCAGTGGTGCGCCACCGACCCATCGCGTGGCGGGCGGCCGGGCGGGCGGGGACGGCTGTCCTTGCGTGGGGTCGCCCCGACCGGTAGAGGGGCGCGGGATGCAGACGCCGCTGGTGGTGGGAATCGCTGGAGGAACCGCCTCCGGAAAGACGACGGTCGCCCGCAAGCTGCACGAGGCGTTGCGCGGCTCCCGGGTGGCGTTCATCGATCAGGACGCGTACTACAAGGGCCTCGCGGACCTGCCCATCGAGGAGCGGCGCGAGATCAACTTCGACCACCCGGACGCCTTCGACCGCGAGCTGCTCGTCTCCCAGCTCCGCGCGCTGAAGCAGATGCAGCCGGTGGAGAAGCCCGTCTACGACTTCGTCTCCTCCACGCGCCGGAAGGAGACCACGCGGGTGGAGCCGGGCGACCTCATCCTCATCGAGGGGATCCTCGTGCTCCACATGGAGGAGGTCCGCAACGAGCTCGACGTCCGCATCTTCGTGGACGCCGAGGACGACGTGCGGATCATCCGGCGGCTGATGCGCGACATCAAGGAGCGCGGCCGGGACTTCGACCACGTGGTGCACCAGTACTTCCGGCACGTGCGGCCCATGCACCTGGGCTTCGTCGAGCCCTCCAAGCGGCACGCCGACATCATCGTTCCGCACGGAGGCAACAACGACACCGCCATCGAAATGCTGGTGGGCGCGCTCCGGTCGAGGCTGCAGCAGCGGCGTGCCGTCTAGCGCGCCCGAGGCGTCTGCAGCGCGTGGTGCCCCGCCCGGCGAACGTGCGGACGGGGTCCGGGCGCGGCTGGATTGCCCGTCCGAATTCCCATATCACTGCGCCCCATGAAGCGTTCTTTCGGGCTGATCGTCGTGATCGTCGGCGTCCTCGCCGTCGGCTACTTCGCCTTCCAGGCGTATGAGGACAAGTCGGTGGAGCTGGACCGTGCCGGTGACCTCGCGCGCATCCAGAACAACTACTACGAGCGGATCGGCTGGATCCGGACCAACCCCGACGCGCGCAGCTACCGCGACGAGGTGACCTCGTTCTTCCGGTGGTACTTCAAGGAGATCAACGATCACCAGAACCGCTACGGCGGCAACAAGGCGTTCGACGACTACCTGAAGGAGATCGAGGCCCGCTCGGAGCGGCTGAGCGACTCGCAGGTGGAGGAGCGCAAGCGGGTCTACGCGCAGGTGAAGCAGGTCTTCGACCAGTTCAAGAACGGCAGCTACGCGCCGGTCTACACCCACAGCGACGACGGCCTGCGGTTCGACATCATGTCCGCGGACGTGAAGATGATCGACGGGGAGCCGAAGATCCACCTGCCCATCGTGCTCTGGGGCGCCATGCGCGAGGAGCGCGAGGACGACCGCAAGATGCGGAAGATGGTCACCTCGGCGAACTTCAGCGCGCTGTGGCGGCTGTACGACGCGAAGGGCAAGCTCGTGGGCGAGATGAACGTCTCCGGCGATCCGACGAACAAGATCGACCACCCCGAGCGCTTCGTGAAGCACTTCCCCGCGCAGGTGGTGCTCGGCCAGTACGACATCGACCTGCTGCCCAACGAGGTCTCGCGGGTGGAGATGGACTTCACCGTCACCTCGCGCTCGTCGTTCGGCGGCGAGGCGCGCGGCAACTTCACCTGGAAGCTGGACGCGCCGGCGGCGTGGAAGCTGAAGGAAGGCGAGGCCTGGCGGGACGCGCAGGAGGACGTGCGGCCGCTGGAGGAGATCGACCCGGCCGCGGCCGCGGCGGCGAATCGCCGGTAGCCCGCATCCTTTATAGGCAGCCCCCGGCAGGCACGGCGTCCACCGGCGCGCGCTGCCTGCGGGGGTGTTACTCCCCGCGGTGAATGTTCCGTCCGCCCGACGCGCCCCCGGCCGCCGAATCCGAGATCGACGCGCTGGTCCGTCTCTTCGAGGGCCGTGGGGTCTGTGTCCTCACCGGCGCCGGCTGCAGCACCGAGTCCGGCATCCCCGACTACCGCAGCCCCGCCCAGCGCGCGCGCGTTCGCCGGCCCATCCAGCACCAGGAGTTCGTTCGCTCGGAGAAGACGCGGGCCCGGTACTGGGCGCGGAGTCTGCTGGGCTGGCCCTCCTTCGCGCGCTTCGAGCCCAACGCCTGTCACCGCGCGCTCAGCGCCCTGGCGCACACCGGGCACGTGCGCTCGGTGGTCACCCAGAACGTGGACAGGCTGCACCACCGCGCAGGCTCGCCGAAGGTGTTGGAGCTGCACGGGGCGCTGGA
>CAZCWA010000532.1:0-3631 GCA_964502265.1 uncultured Myxococcaceae bacterium
CAGGTGGTCGAGGGCCTCGGGGAGCGCGAACTGCATCGCGCCCACGCCCGCCACGAAGTAGCCGCGCCGGATACGCCCGGCCTCCTCGAGCCCCACGAACACGTCGTGCAGCGTGGTGAAGCCGCCCGGCAGTCCCTCGGCCTGCGCCACCTCGCGGGTGACCACGCCGTAGCGGGAGAGGAGCTGCCACGCCATCGCGGTGGCCCACTCGGTCTCCGAGACCTCCGGCCGCGCGCGGTTGCGGTTGGAGACGAGCGTCCACCTTCCACCGGCGGCCGGAGGCAACACGCGGCGGGTGCGGAAGCTGCGCGAGGGCCGTTCGCGGCGGCCTCGCTTGAGCGTCCTCGGCATCGTGTACGAGCGCAGCGCGTGGAAGGTGTCGTTGGTGACGAGCCCCTTCCACACCAGCGACCAGAGCGCGTCCACGAGGTCCGAAGGGAACGCGCCCACCACGCCCTCGAGCTCGGCGAAGAACGAAGCCCCGTGCGTCTCGAGGTGCGCGCGGATCTTCTCCTCCAGCGGCGGGAGGTCCCCTGCCGCCTCCGGTGGCCGAAGGCGCGGCAGGTGGTCGGTGAGGTAGACCGCGATCCGGCCGTCGCGTTCGCCCACCGGCTCCCGGCCCACCCACACCACCTCGCCCGCGCCTGCGAGTGAGTCGAGGTCCGCGGGCTGATACCCGTCGATGCGCGCGGCGAGCACGTCCCGCTCGAAGGTGGACGCGTTGAGCGGGAAGCCCTGCAGCTTCTCGATCACATCGAGGAGCGCGTCGAGCCCGCGGCGCCTTCGGAGCAGCCCGTGCCACGCGGCCGCGAACCGGCCGAGCACCTCGGGCTCCACCGGCTCCACCTCGCGGCGCAGCTTCGCCAGGGAGCGCCGCCGGAGCTGACGGAGCACCTCGGGGTCGCACCACTCGCGCTGAGCGCCACCGGGACGGAAGGCGCCCTCCAGCAGCCGGCCCTCGGCGTGCAGCGTCCGGAGGATCGTCTCCGCCTCGCCCTCGTCCATCCCGAACCTGCGCGCCAGCTCCGAGGTGGTGAACGGGGCGTGGGTGCGCGCGTAACGGGCCGCGAGCTGCGGGCGCGCATCTGGCGAGGGCTCGAGGAACGACCCCGGCAGGCCCGGCGGCAGCGCCACACCGAACGCGTCCCGGTAGCGCGCCGCGTCTTCTGCCGCGATGAGCCGCTGCCTCCCGGCGAAGCGCACGAGCAGGATGCGCCGCGCCCGCAGCAGCGACTCCACCCACCCCGAAGGATCCGTGCCCTGCCCCGCGCGCGCCGCCAGCTCCTCCGGGGAGAGGTCTCCGAGCCGCAGCAGCAGATCGTGCACCGCGTCCGGTCCCTTCAGGTGGTCGTCCGGGCCGAGGTGCTGCAGCCTCAGCTCGAGCTCGTGCAGCGCGTCCGCGTCGAGCACCTCGCGGAGCTCGAGATCGCCTATCAGCTCGCGGAGCTGGGTTTGATCGATCGCGAGCACCTGCGCCCGGCGCTCGGCCAGCGGCGCGTCGCCCTCGTAGATGTAGTTGGCGACGTAGGTGAAGAGGATCGCCGACGCGAAGGGGCTCGGCTGCTGCGAGTCCAGCGTGACCACGCGCGCGGTCTGCTGGCGCACGTCGCGCAGGAGCGCCGCCAGCGCGGGGAGATCGAACACGTCCCTCAGGCACTCGCGGTACGCCTCGAGCACGATCGGGAAGGACGCGTACCGGCTCGCCGCGGCCAGCAGGTCGGATGCGCGGCGGCGCTGCTGCCACAGCGGGGTCCGGCCTCCGGGACGGCGCCGGGGCAACAGGAGCGCGCGCGATGCTGCCTCGCGGAAACGCGCCGCGAAGAGCGCGGAGCCTCCGAGCTGCTCGGTGACGATCCGCTCCACGTCCTCCGGATCGGGGAAGAGGAAGCCGGTGTCGGGCGGGGCGTCGGTCTCGGGGATGCGGACGACGAAGCCGTCGTTGGTCCACATCGACTCCGCCTCCACGCCCAGTTGATCCCGCGCGCGGGCGGTGGCGGCCATCGCCCACGGCGCCAGCACCTGACCGCCGAGCGGACTGAGCACGCAGATGCGCCAGTCCCCGAGCTCGTCCCGCGTGCGCTCCACCACGATCGTCCGGTCGTCCGGCAGCGTCCCCGCCGCCTCCACCTGCTCGTCGAGGTAGCGAAGGAGGTTCTCCGCCGCGCGCTCGTCGAGCCCGAACGACGAGACGAGCCGGTCGCGCGCGGAGGTCTCCGGGCTCTCCCTCAGCTCGCGCAGGAGCTGGCCGATGCGCCGCCCGAAGTCCACCGAGCGGCCGGCGTTCTCGCCATGCCAGAAGGGCATCTTCCCCGGCTGACCCGGCGCGGGCGAGACGAGGACGCGGTCGTGGGTGATCTCCTCGATGCGCCAGGTGGACGCGCCGAGCACGAAGGTCTCGCCCACCCGGCTCTCGAACACCATCTCCTCGTCGAGCTCGCCCACGCGGCCCTTCCCCGCCGGCGCGCCCGCGAGGAACACGCCGTAGAGCCCCCGGTCGGGGATGGTGCCGCCGTTCACCACCGCCACCCTCCGTGCGCCTTCGCGCGCGACGATCTTCCCGCCCACGCGATCCCACGTCAGGCGCGGCTTCAGCTCCGCGAACGCGTCCGACACGTAGCGGCCCGAGAGCATGTCGAGCACGGACTCGAAGAGGGAGCGCGGCAGCTCCGCGAAGGGCGCGGCGCCCCGGACGGCGTCGTAGAGCGCGTCCATGTTCCACTCGTCCATCGCCGCCATGGCCACGAGGTGCTGCGCGAGCACGTCGAGCGGGTTGCGCGGGTAGCGGATGGGCTCCACCTCGCCGAGGCTCATCGCCTGGGAGAGCGCAGCGCAGGCCACGAGGTCGCCGCGGTACTTGGGGAAGAGCACGCCGCGGCTCTGCGCATCCACCTGGTGCCCCGCGCGGCCGATGCGCTGCAGCCCGCTGGCGACCGTGGGCGGGGCTTCGATCTGGACGACGAGATCGATGGCGCCCAAGTCTATCCCCAGCTCGAGCGAGGAGGTCGCCACCAGCCCCTTCACCCGTCCGAGCTTGAGCTCGTCCTCGATGGTGAGCCGCTGCTCGCGCGCGAGGCTGCCGTGGTGCGCCATCACCAGCGTCTCACCGGCCAGCTCGTTCAGCGCCGCCGCCAGCCGCTCCGCGATGCGCCGGCTGTTGACGAAGATCAGGGTGGAGGTGTGGGCCTTCACCAGCTCCAGCAGCCGGGGGTGGATAGCCGTCCAGATCGAGCTGCGCACCGGCCCCTGTGAGGCGGGGCCGCTCGGGATGTCGAGGGGCACGCCCATCCGGCCCATGTCCTCCACCGGCACCTCGATCCGCAGCTCCAGCGAGCGCTTCGAGCCCGCGTCCACGATCTGCACCTCGCCGCCCTGCCCGCCGCCGCGCAGGAATCGCGCGACCTCTTCGAGCGGCCGCTGGGTGGCGGACAGGCCGATGCGCTGGAGCGGCCGCTCCACGAGGCGCTCGAGCCGCTCCAGCGAGAGGGCCAGGTGCGCGCCCCGCTTCGTCGGCACCAGGGCGTGGATCTCGTCGATGATCACCGTCTCCACCGACCGCAGCGCCTCTCGGCCGTTGGAGGTCAGCAGCAGGTAGAGCGACTCGGGTGTGGTGATGAGGATCTCGGCAGGATCC
>CAZCWA010000533.1:0-2045 GCA_964502265.1 uncultured Myxococcaceae bacterium
CGGCCGAGGGGCGCAAGCTCGACGCGTGGCAGTTCAACGCGCTGACCTACGGCGCCCGCGGCGCGAAGGAGAAGCTCTTCGCCGAGGAGTCCCTGGACGCGCTGACCGTGGCGGTCCCCGGACGCGGCTCGTCGTTGGTCGGCGGGACGATCAAGACCGAGCTGACCCGCGAGGAGCTCACCCGCGTGCTGGTGGAGGGCTTCTTCCCGCGCACGAAGGTGGAGGAGCGCCCCCGCACCGCACGCACCACCGGCCTTGCGCAGATGGCGCTGCCCTACGCGCAGGACGCGGCGGTGACGCGGCACCTCTCCCTCTTCCTCGCCCGCCAGGCGGAGTCGTTGCGCGCGTCGTCGGATGTGCCGGTGACGCTCCGGGGCTCATCGTTCATCCACCCCACCGCGGTGCTCTTCAACGGCGGCGTGTTCAAGGCAGGGCCGCTGAAGCAGCGGGTGATGGAGGTGCTCAACGGGTGGCTCACCTCGGACGGCGGCGAGACGGCGAAGGAGCTGCCGGGCGTGGACCTCGACCTCGCGGTGGCGCGCGGCGCGGCGTACTACGGCTGGGTCCGCAAGGGTCACGGCATCCGCATCCGGGGCGGCACCGCGCGCGCGTACTACGTGGGCGTGGAGACGGCGATGCCCGCGGTCCCCGGCATGGAGCCGCCGGTGAAGGCCCTGTGCGTGGCGCCCTTCGGCATGGAGGAGGGCACGCAGGCGGACATCCCGCCGCAGGAGTTCGGGCTCGTCGTCGGTGAGCCCACGCGCTTCCGCTTCTTCGCCTCGTCGGTTCGGCGCGACGACAAGGTCGGCGTGATGCTCGACGACGTGGACGAGCTCGAAGAGGTCGCGCCGATCGAGTCCACCCTGCCCGCGGACGCGGCGCACCCGGGGGGACTTGTGCCCGTGAACCTGCAGGCGGCGGTGACCGAGCTGGGCGCGCTGGAGCTGCGCTGCCTGGAGAAGGGCGGCAAGGGGCGCTGGAAGCTCGAGCTGAACGTGCGGATGAAGGACTAGCGGGATGAGCTCGGGCCCGGTCATCGTCGGCATCGATCTGGGGACCACCCACTCCGCGATGGCGTGGGTCGATCCGGCGGGCGGGCCCTCTGCCCCGGTGCAGGACGTCCCGGTGCCGCAGCTCGTGCGCGCGGGCGAGGTCTCCCAAAGACCGCTGCTTCCCTCCGTGGTCTACGTCCCCGCCGAGGGCGAGCTCCCCGAAGGCTCGTTGCGCCTCCCCTGGGGCGACGAAGGACGACCGGTGGGCGAGCTCGCGCGCTGGCAGGGCTCGCGCGTTCCGGGCCGCGTGGTGGCCTCCGCCAAGAGCTGGCTGTGTCACCCGGGCGTTGACCGTCAGGCGCCCATCCTCCCGTGGGGCGCGCCGGCCGACGTGGAGAAGATGTCGCCGGTGGAGGCGCAGGCGCGGGTGCTCGGGCACCTGGCGAAGGCGTGGGAGGACGAGCACCCCGACAGGCCGCTGCGCGAGCAGGAGGTGGTGGTCACCGTCCCCGCGTCCTTCGACGAGGCGGCGCGGGCATTGACCGTGAGCGCGGCGCGGCAGGCGGGGATGGAGAAGTTCACCCTCCTCGAGGAGCCGCAGGCGGCCTTCTACGACTTCACCGCGCGGCACCGCGGCAACCTCGGCAAGGTGCTGGAGGGCGTGCGGCTGGTGCTGGTGGTGGACGTGGGCGGCGGCACCACCGACTTCACGCTCGTCCACGCGGCGGTGCTGCCCGAAGGACCGGTGCTGCGGCGGCTCGCGGTGGGCGAGCACCTGATGCTCGGCGGCGACAACATGGACGCCGCGCTCGCGCGCCTGTGCGAGCAGAAGCTCACCGAAGGCGGACGCAGGCTCTCGGCCACGCAGTGGACGCAGCTCGTCGCGGCCGCCCGGAGCGCGAAGGAGTCGCTGCTCGGAGAGGCGCCGCCGGAGAAGGTGGGCGTGTCGATCGTCGCCGGTGGCAGCCGGCTGGTCGGCGGCGGCGCCCTGTCCACCGAGGTCACCCGCGAGGAGGTGGAGCGGACGGTGCTGGAGGGGTTCCTCCCGGTGGT
>CAZCWA010000533.1:2145-3629 GCA_964502265.1 uncultured Myxococcaceae bacterium
GACGCGGTGAGCGCGCTCTTCCCCTCGCGGCCGCGCATCCCGCTTCTGCGGCACGAGTCGCTGGAGCTCGCGGTGGCGCGGGGCGCGGCCTACTACGGGCTGGCCCGGCGCGGGTTCGGGCTGAAGATCGGCGGCGGCGCGGCGCGGGCCTACTACGTGGAGCTGGCCGGCGGAGAGGGCGGGACGCAGGGCCTGTGCCTCATCCCGCGCGGGTTCGACGAGGGCGAGACGGTGGAGCTGCAGGAGCGCAGCTTCCAGCTCACCCTCGGGCGGCCGGTGGAGTTCCAGCTCTACTCGACCACCGCGGACCGGATCGACAAGCCGGGGGACGTGGTCACGCTGGAGGAGGAGTCGTTCCGTCCGCTGCCGCCGATCCACACCATCCTCAAGGGCGCGTCGGGCGCGGGCGGGACGGTGCCGGTGCACCTGCGCTGCACGCTGACCGAGATCGGCACGCTGGAGCTGTGGTGCGTCTCCAACGTGGCGGACGAGCGGTGGCGGCTGGAGTTCGAGCTGCGCGGCAAGGCCGAGCGCGCGCACCTCTCGGTGACCGAGTCCATGCCCGCGCGCTTCGCCGAGGCGACCGAGGCGGTGGCCCGCGTCTACGGCCACAAGCCCCTGCCGGGCATCGGGCCCAAGGACGTGAAGAACCTCGTGCGCACGCTGGAGAAGGCGCTCGGGCCGAAGGAGACGTGGCGGGTGCCGGTGCTCCGCGAGCTGTGGAGCGCGATGTACGCCGGCGCGTCCAAGCGGCGCCGCACGCCGGACCACGAGCGCGTGTTCTTCCACCTCACCGGGTTCTCGCTGCGGCCGGGCTTCGGGTATCCGCTCGACGAGTGGCGCGCAGGGGAGACCTTCCGGCTCTTCAAGGACCTGGTCACCGCGCACACCGAGAAGCCGGTGTGGATCGAGTTCTGGGTGATGTGGCGGCGCATCGCTGGAGGATTGCCCGAGAGCGCGCAGCGCGAGCTGTGGGACTACCTGCGGCCGCACCTCGAGCGCCGGGTGCCGCCGGACGTGAAGGTGCAGGGCAAGCTCAAGGGCATCGTCCCCGAGGGGCTGGACGAGATGGTCCGCGCCGCCGCCTCGCTGGAGCACCTCGATCCGGGCGACAAGGTGGAGCTGGGCCGCTGGGTCGGACTTCGCCTGACGCACAAGGACACCACCGGTGGCCCGTGGGCGTGGGCGCTGGGCCGGCTCGGCGCGCGGGTGCCGCTGTACGGGAGCGGCCACAAGACCGTGCCCCCGGATGTCGCCGAGGACTGGATCCGGCTGCTTCTCGATGCCGGCCTCTCGCGCACCGACGGCGCCCCGTTCGCGGTGGCGCAGCTCGCGCGGATGACCGGAGACAGGACCCGCGAGATAGAGCCCGAGGTCCGCGAGGCCGCGCTTGCAGGACTGCGCGCGGCGAAGGCGCCGGAGACGTGGGTGCGGATGGTCACCGAGGTCGTCCGCCTCGAGGCCGCCGACGAGGCCCGCGCGCT
>CAZCWA010000534.1:0-3609 GCA_964502265.1 uncultured Myxococcaceae bacterium
AGCCGCGCCTCGCGGGCAACGAACTGGGGCACGGTCAGCCGCGCGCCCCACTCGGCGTGGCAGAGCACGTCGCGCGCGCGCTTGTCGTCGTCCGCCGCCTCGAACAGCGCCGCTTCGTGGGTGCCCATGATCACCGCACCAGCAGGTCGCGCGTCTGCACGAGGTCCACCTGTCCGGCGAAGTGGGCCAGCTCCTCGTAGCGGTCGGGTGGGACGCGGCCCATGCCGACCTGGAGTTCCTCTTCGACCGAGACCACGCGGCCCTCCTGACGCTCCTTCCGGAGGTACGCGCCGAAGGGCGAGTCCACGCGGAACTCACCCAGCGGCCCGTCCAGCACACGGCCTTCGGGGAGCAGGAGGCGGACGGTGGTGGCGCTGCGTTCGGTGCCGCCGATGAACAGGGGCGTCTCGCGCCTGCCGAGCTGCACGTAGCGACGCCCGAGCTGCGACGGGTAGGTCAGAGGCCCGAGCACGAGCCTTTGCCCCTCCGGTCTCGCGAACGACGGCGCGCGGAAGCGGTAGCGCACCACCAGCGGCTTGCCCACGCCATCCACCAGCTCCACCTCCAGCGAGGAGAGTTCGGCGCCGCCGAAGTAGCGGGAGAGGGCGCTCTGCAGCGCCTGCTGTCTGCGGTCCGGCGGCAGCGACTCGAGGCTCTGGGAGAGCTGCGCGCCCTCGAAGCCGACGTACTGCTCTTCGCCCGTGCCCTGCAGCGTCCCGTCCGCGAGCAGCTCGAGGTCGAGCTTCACCCGCTTGCCGTCGGTGCTCTCGGCGGGCGGCGTCACCGTCTTCTCCAGCGGACGTCCGGGCTCGGGGAAGAGCCACGCTTCCCGACCCGACGCCTGCTCCGGGAGCCGGCCGTACGGGCCGAAGCGGACGGCGGGATCGAGCCACACGTGCCGTCCCTCCGGCAGCTCCACGCGCAGCGCGAGGTAGGGGAAGAGGCCCTCGTTGGGGAAGAGGTACGGCTTCGGGTCGACGTGAACCGTGCGGACCGCCGCCACGCGGGAGGGGATTCCCACGGCCTCGAGCGAAGCCTTCAACGCCCACAGCCTGCTGCCTCGGCCGCGCGCCAGGGTGGCCGCCGCGCTGGCGGAGAGCCCTGCCTCCTCGCCCTGCACGTGCGCCATCACTGCCGCGTGGAGCGCGCGCACCGCATCCTCGCCCTGAAGGTCTCCCACCGCGCGGCGGGCGAACGACTCCACCTCGAACGTCCGGCGCGATGAGGAGAGCACCGCGTCGCCGTAGGCGGTGATGAGCCCGTCGTTGCCCTCGGCGCCGGAGCCCGCCTGGACCCACGGGAGGTACTCGTTGGGGGAGGGCGGCGCGCCCGGTTCGGGGATGAACGGGGGCACGTGGCGCTCCTCGTGGCGGAACACGTGCTTGTCGCCTTCAACCGTCGACTCGCCGGCCGTCATGTTGTGCGCGTCGACCTTCAGCGGCAGGTCCTTTGGCGAGATGACCACGTAGGTGGACCAGACGTTCGGCACGCCCGCGAGCTGGAAGTAGAAGGCCGGCGCGGTGAAACCGGGCTGCGCAGGTCCACGCGGACCGTGGGCTTCGAGGTACTCGTACTGCACGAAGTCGCCGACCTCGACCGCGGGCATGGAGATCGTGTCCTTGCCCTCGATGTCCTCCGGTTCGAGGACCGTTCCGTCGGCCTTCACCGTGCGGAGCTGCAGCACCTGCGCGCCGGGCGGGAGGTGGACCTCGCCGATCTCGGCCACGCCATCCTGGGTGAGCGCGCGCTGGATGATGTGGATGCGATCCACCCGCGAGCCGTCCGCAAAAGCCTCCACCGCCGCCGCGTCGAGCACCAGCGCGCTCTGCGCATCGCCGGTCCCGGGCTGATCCCGGTAGCGCGCAATCGCCTCGGCGCCGTCCACCGCGTGCGCCTCCAGCAGCTCGCTGCCGGTCCGCGCGCGGTGTACCCGCCGGCGCAGCGTGAGGTCGCCGCCCGAGAGCATCAGCGCCGCCTCGCGGGCGCGCAGCGCTTCTCCCGGGCGTCCCGCCAGTTCGTGGATGTCCGCCGCGCGCACCAGCCACTCCGGGTTCCGCGGCCAATCGCGGCGCATCTGCGCGAGCAGCGAGAGTGCGTCGTCCCACCGCTGCGCCGAGGTGTAGAGGGCAAGCATCGTCCACAGGCCGCCCAGGGTGCGCTCACGGGCCCACAGCGCCTCCTGGAGGCGGATGGCGTCCGGGATGCGCCCCCGCCACCGCGCGTGTTCGGCTGCCCGCTGCAGGCCGCCGGGGCAGGACTCCAGCGCCGCGACCCGCTCGTCTGAGGCCGCCACTGCGTCGCGACGTCGCGCCAGATCGTAGAGGAGCGCCTGCGCCTCGCAATGGCCGGACGTCGTCTGGAGTGCCTCCTGCGCGTGCACCTCCGCCTGCGCGTCGAGGCCGAGCGCGAGGTCCAGCCGGGCGCGCAGCAGGGCGACCTCGGGCGGGACCTTCTCTCCCGCAGCCGCGCGCGCACGCTGCACCAGCTCCGAGGCCTCGCCCTGCCGCCCGTCGTCGAGCGCGATGCGAGCACGCTGCAGCAGCGCTTGAACGTGGCCGGGATCGCGCTCCAGCGCCGCCTCGAGATCGCGGGTGGCGCGCCCACGGGTAACGCGGACCGGCAGCTCGCGATCCGAGGACCACAGCTCGGCCCGGAGCGCGAGGAGGGCGCCGGAGAGTGGCTCCGCGCTGTTGTGGAAGAGCGTCTCGGCGACGCGACGGGCCCCGTCGGGATCGCGCGCCATGCCGTCGGCGACCGACACGTACGTGGCGAGGGCAGAGCCCACCTCACGCTCGAGCGCGGCGTATGTCTCCTGCGCGCCGGTGAGGATCCCCCGCTGTGCGACCTGCGTCTGGACGCGCACCGCATCGGCCGTCCACCGCGCGGGCGCGCCTTCGGCCGGAGCGGCGCGGAGCGCCGACGCGTCCTGATCGACCGGCGTGAGGTAGAGGTCGATGCTTCCACTCCGCTCGTCGCGCGCGAGCACCAGCATCACGCGGTGACGGCCCGCGTCCAGCCGCACGACGACGGCCGCCAGGTTGGAGTCCGCCTGCGACCAGCGCGCGCGCTCGAGGCTGACGGTCCCGTCGATCAGCACCCGGTGTGAGGCTGCGCTGGCGGTCCGCAGCACGTAGTCGCCGGACGCAGGAACCTCCACGTCCGCGGCGAGCACGTACTGGCTGCCCGAGGCGCCCTCCGCGGCGAGCTGCACCGTTCGACCGGTGAAGTGGATCGTGCGCGGGCGCGCCTCGCCGAACGGTGTGCGGAAGGGACCGGCCATCACGCCGTCGCGCTCGGGCGGAGTCGGGGCGTGGAACTCGAGCCCCGTCCACGGGCTGAAGGGGCCCACCAGCGTCCAGCGGTCGAGGACGCCCAATGCGCTCGTGGCGCGTTCACGCGCGGCGCCGTCGCTGGACGCCTCGAGGATGTGGGCGCGTGCGAGCCGGAGCAGGTGCGCCGCGTCCCCGCGCTGTGACTTTGTCAGCACCCGATCGATGCCCGCGAGGATCGCCTGGTCGATCGAAGGTGAGGTTCCGGCAGCGTCGACGATGCGCCGTGCCGCAGCCGCAGCGAGCGGATGCTCCGGCGCCGCTTCGATCAGTGCCAGCG
>CAZCWA010000535.1:0-3563 GCA_964502265.1 uncultured Myxococcaceae bacterium
GCCGCGAGGCCCCGGAGGCGTGGCGCTCACGTCCTCGCTGGCCCTGCTCGCCGGCGGCGCGCTGGGCTTCGCGGCCCTGAAGAGCGCGCCCAAACCCCAGCGGATGCTCCAGGAGACGGTCGGCCGCGACGCGCGGATCGTGAAGGACGCGGTGAAGCGCCAGGTCGAGCGCCCCCACTAGATCGTCGGCGCGCACGGAGGAAGCCGATGGCCGCACGTCCGCGCATGCGGGATGGTGCCGGCCGTGAACGACTCGCTCCGATGCGTCGCCGGAGACGCCACGAAGGATGCGCCGTACGAGGCCGCCCTGGGGGACGTGAAGGCGGACCTGCTCCTCACCGACCCGCCCTACTGCCTGCTCACCCGCCGGCGGAAGGGCGGCGACCTGCGCGATCCCCGCCCGAGGAAGATCGACCGCGAGGAGGTGGTCCGCTTCGAGTCCGTGCGCGACTACCGGCGCTTCACCGAGGCCTGGCTGCCGAAGGCGGTGGCGCACCTCTCGGACGACGCGCCGGCCGTCATCTGGACCAACCTGCTCGGCAAGGCGCCCATCCTCGAGGTGGCGCGCGCCTGCGGCTTCACCCACCCCGCGGGCGACTTCGTCTGGGCCAAGCGCACCCGCGAGGTGAACGCCAACGAGCAGCTCCTTCGGGTGTACGAGGTCGCGCTGGTGCTCACGCGTACCCCGCTTCCTGCAGAAGACGCCGACGATGCAGACGGTCCGCCGCTGCCCTGGTCGGTGGTGACGAACTATGCGGACGAGGGCGAGGATCCGGAGATCGTCGCCCACCCGCACCACAAGCCCTTCAGCGCGCTCTCGCCGCTGCTGCGCGCGTGGTCCAGGCGCGGCGACCACGTGCTCGATCCGTTCGCCGGCTCGGGATCCATTCCGGCGGCGGCGCTCAGGCTCGGGCGCGTGCCCCACTGCATCGAGCTGCGCGAGGACTGGGCCTTGCGGATCACGGCCCGCCTGGGGGCGGCTTCGGACGCGCGAACGGTGGGACCAGCCGCTCGATGACCCGGCCGTTGACCATCGTCTCGTCGATGATCTCGTCCACGTCCTCCGGCTTCACGCCGCCGTACCAGATGCCCTCCGGGTAGACGACCATCGTGCAGCCGTGCTCGCAGAAGTCGAGGCAGCCCGCCGCGTTCACCCGCATCTGCTTGCCCATCCCCCGCTTCTTGAGGGCGTCCTTGAGCGCGTCCCTCAGGGCCTCGCTCCCCTTCTCCGCGCAAGAGCCCCGGGGGTGCCCCTCCGGGCGGCGGTTGGTGCAGACGAACAGGTGCCGACGGTAGACGCTCATGCCCCCGGTCCTACGTCGATTTTGCGGCCCCCGCAAAGGGTTGACGGTCCTACCGTTGATCATCCCCGGCACGCACACACAGCAAAGTCGCCGATTTTCAACAACGCAGCCGCACGCAAAGTGCCGTGTCATGTAGCGTCACGTCAGCGGGCGGCACGGACCGGGGGTGTAGGTTTGACCCCCACGGATCGCGTTCCGGGGCCGGAAAATCGAGCCCCTGCGCGTTTTGCCCTGGACTGCAAACCGGGCTTGAGCACCGCTAAATATGGGGGATGACAGAACTTTTGACACAACCCCTAGTGGCTTTCGGGCCTTGACACCCCCATGGCGCCAACGCTAGAACTCGCCCCCGCCGTACCAGGGGGAACCAGCAGCCCGGGCGCTCGTCGGTTCGATCGCCCTTCAGTCGCCAACATCACTACTCGCCCGGGAACCTCCACAGACGTCGCGCAGGTCACACACCGCCCTCCCGGCTCGGGGGGAGCGGACGGGCAGCTTTTTGTTTCGGGAACGTACTCGCAGTGAAAACGATGAGGGGAGGAAGCATGGAGAAGGACCTGGCCCAGAAGACCACCGCGACCGCCGGCCGGAAGGCGAAGAAGGTGGCCGCCAAGCCGCAGGGACTGAGCGTGCCGCGCTACTTCACCACGCCGGGGGTGGACCCCGCGGAGGAGCTCGCGTGGGAGTACCGCTCGGCCAGCATCTCGGGTGAGGACGGCAAGGCCGTCTTCGAGCAGACGAACATCGAGGTGCCCAGGTCCTGGTCCATGCTGGCCACCAACGTGGTCGCGTCGAAGTACTTCCGCGGCACGCCGGGCACGCCGGAGCGGGAGACGTCGGTGCGCGGGCTGGTGGGCCGGGTGGTGGACACCATCACCCGCTGGGGCGTGCAGGGCGGCTACTTCGCCTCGGACCTGGACAAGCAGGCGTTCCACGCGGAGCTGACCCACCTGCTCTTGCGGCAGAAGGCGGCGTTCAACTCGCCGGTGTGGTTCAACGTCGGCGTGGAGGAGCACCCGCAGTGCTCGGCGTGCTTCATCAACTCCGTGGATGACAACATGGAGTCGATCCTCGGGCTGTGCCGCACCGAGGGCATGCTCTTCAAGTACGGCTCGGGCACCGGGTCCAACCTCTCCTCCATCCGGTCCTCGAAGGAGCTTCTGGCCGGCGGCGGCACCGCGTCCGGGCCCGTCTCCTTCATGAAGGGGTTCGACGCGTTCGCCGGCGTGATCAAGAGCGGCGGCAAGACCCGGCGCGCGGCCAAGATGGTGATCCTCAATGCGGACCACCCGGACGTGCTGGACTTCGTGCGCTGCAAGGCGAGCGAGGAGAAGAAGGCCTGGGCGCTGATCGACGCGGGCTACGACGGCTCGTTCAACGGCGAGGCGTACGGCTCCATCTTCTTCCAGAACTCCAACAACTCCGTCCGCGTCACCGACGACTTCATGAAGGCCGTGGTGGAGGACAAGCCGTGGACCACCAAGGCGGTCCGTGACGGCACGGAGATGGAGACGATGCCGGCGCGCTCGCTCTTCCGCGAGATCGCGGAGGCGGCGTGGCTGTGCGGTGACCCGGGCCTGCAGTTCGACACCACGGTGAACACCTGGCACACCTGCCCGAACACCGCGCGCATCAACGCGTCGAACCCGTGCTCGGAGTACATGTTCCTCGACGACTCGGCCTGCAACCTGGCGTCGTTGAACCTGATGCACTTCCGCACCATCGACGGCGAATTCGACGTGGCGTCGTTCAAGCACGCGGTGGACGTGGTGCTGCTGGCGCAGGAGATCCTGGTCGACTTCTCCAAGTACCCCACCCAGCGGATCGCGGAGAACTCGTACGCGTACCGGCCGCTGGGCCTGGGCTACGCGAACCTCGGCGCGCTGCTGATGGCGTCCGGGCTGCCGTATGACTCGGACGAGGGCCGCAACTTCGCCGCGGCGATCACCGCGCTGATGCACGGCCAGGCGAACCTGCAGTCCGCGAAGATGGCGGAGAAGATGGGCCCGTTCAGCGGCTACGCGAAGAACGCCGAGCCGATGAACGGCGTGATGCGCCGGCACCGCAAGGCGGCGTACCAGATCCCCGCCCCGGGCGTGACGAAGGAGCTGGGCGCGGCGGCCAAGGCGGTGTGGGACGAGGTCATCGCGGCGGGCGAGGAGCACGGCTTCCGCAACGGCCAGGTGACGGTGCTCGCGCCCACCGGGACCATCGGCTTCATGATGGACTGCGACACCACCGGCATCGAGCCGGACATCG
>CAZCWA010000536.1:0-3550 GCA_964502265.1 uncultured Myxococcaceae bacterium
GATTGGAACGGCTCGAAGTCCGAGCCCGCCGCGCCGGCATCGACCCGCGCATCCAGAAGGTGCACAGGCGTCAACCTCCACCCGAGCTCACCGTGGACCGGGTGCTCGTCGACGCCCCGTGCTCGGAGCTGGGCCCGCTGCGCCGTGGTCCCGACGTTCGCTTCCGGCTTGAACCGGGATCCTTCGATGCGCTCCCGCAGCTCCAACTCGCCCTCCTGGAACGCGCGTTCACCCACCTTCGCCCCGGCGGCCGGCTGGTCTACGCGACCTGCACCTTCCGCCGCGAGGAGTGCGAGGAGGTGGCGCTGGCCTTCGAGAACGCCCATCCCGACAAGCTGAAGAGGCTCACGCCCGGCGACGGCTGGCTCGACACGTCCTTCGTGACTCCGGAAGGGTTCTTCCGCTCCTTCCCATACCGGCACGGCACGGACGGGTTCTTCGCCGCAGTGTGGGAGCGGGCGGGTTAACGACCGTTAACCCCGGATTCACCCCCTCCGGCGCCGGCTCTGCACTGGGTGGCTCTTCGACATCCGCTCCCGAACCCGCTGGCGTTCGGCCAGCTCGTGCTCGGTGCCCTGCAGTTGCGACTCCTTCGTCTGCGCCGCCACCCGCTGCGCGTTGAACCGGCCGTACGCCCAGAGGGCGATGATCAACAGCCCGCCGAGCGGGGACCACCGGAAGAGTCGCTTGGGGCCTTCGATCAACTGGTCGGGCGCCCAGCCGCGATCCCGCACGCCCACCACGAGGATGGGTGCCCGCGCCTGCTGGATGCGCTGCCACAGGATGGCGACGGCTTCGGCGCCACGTCGCAGGTCCTCGGGAACCTTCGTGCGGCGCTCTTCGAATCGCCAGTTCAGCCGCTCGAGCTGGTCGTGCACGTCCTTCACGTCCGGCTTGAGCCGCGCGGTCTCGAGCAACAGCGCGTAGGCCTGCGTCAACTGCTCGGGCGTCGCGCTCAGTCCCTCGTCGTGGCCCAGCAACTGCCACGCCGCGGCGTAGCTCTGCGCGGCCTTGTAGTTGTCCGTCCGCCAGTACGTCGCCCACGCGTAACCGACAACGGCCAGCGCATAGAGGGCGAGCGCCACCAGCAGGCCCCACGGGAAGCCCAGTCGCGGAGGCGCCAGCGGTCCCCTCTTCGAAGAGACGATGGGGATGTCGGGGTCGGTGTCGTGCGCGTGCGTGGTGCTCATCCACCTCGCAGTGTAGAACGACCGCATGCCGAAGCCGACCGAACGGGTCGAGGTGCAGAGCGTCAACGGCGGCGCACCCAACCGGATCGCCCGGGACAAGTACGAGGCAATGAAGCAGGCGATTCTCCAGATCGTGCCGAAGGACGAACACGGCTTCCCCTTCAAGGACCTCCCTGCCGCAGTCGCGCCGCTCCTCCCCAGCGCGCTGTTCGAGAGCCCTTCGATCTCCTGGTACACCACGTCGGTGAAGCTCGACCTCGAGCGGCTCGGCGTCCGGCCCCAGCGGCTCAGGCGGTTGAAGTGACGCAGTTCATCAAGCCGCCCGCCCTCCATCCGGGCGATCGCGTCTCAGTCGTCGCGCCCTCCGGGCCGTTCCCGCTCGACGTCTTCGAGAAGGGGCTGGGCGCTCTGGCATCCCGGTACGCGCCGCACCATGAGGAGGGGCTCTTCGCCCGTGCGAGGTACCTGGCGGGCGACGATGCCCGGCGTTCGGGAGAACTCAACGCAGCGCTGCGCGATCCCGAAAGTCACGGTGTCTTTGCGGCCCGCGGTGGCTACGGCGTGATGCGCTTGTTAACGCGCGTTAACCCGGCCCTCTACGACCCCTCCACGCATAAGGCCGTGGTCGGCTTCTCGGACATCACCGCCCTCCACCTCGCGCTGCAGGCGCAGGGGCGGGTGAGCTTCCACGCGCCCGTTCTCACCCAACTTGGACGGCAGACGAAGGAGCTCCAGCATCGGCTCTGGCGGCTCCTCGAGGACACGGAGCGGCCCCGCGACCCGCTCCAGGGCACCGAGACCTTCGTCGCCGGCGCGGTGGAAGGTCCCCTGATCGGCGGCAACCTCGCCGTCCTCACGCGCCTGCTCGGGACGCCGTTCATGCCGGACCTGCGTGGTGCGCTCCTTCTGCTCGAGGACGTGGGTGAACGCCCGTACCGGCTCGACAGGATGTGGACCCACCTTCAGCTCGCGGGCGTCTTCGACAATGACCGCGGTGGCGTCGCGGGAATCGTCCTCGGCGAGTTCACCCTCTGCGAGGAGCGGGACGCCGACTACGGCCCGCTCGACGTCCTGCGCGAGCTCGCGCGCGAGGCCGCCATCCCCTGCGCCGCCGGCTTCCCCATCGGTCACGGCGAGATCAACGAGCCGGTGCCGCTCGGCGTCCGGGCACGGCTACACGCGCCGACTCCTGGCAGCGGCGGTGAAGCCCCGTCGCTCACCTTCCTCGAGCCCGCCGTGGTGGAGCGGACTGCGTGACGGTGAAACGCAGCGGGCCGTTGTCCTCCACCCTCAGCCTCCCAAAGACCCTGACCGAAACCTCATGACGCCCCAGGACCTCCTCACTCAAGGCACCCACGACGGCACCTTCCCGGCCGCGCAGGCAGTGGTGATTCACGATGGCCGGGAGGTCCTCGCGCTCACCGCCGGCGGCATCACGCACGACACGCGGTTCGACCTCGCCTCGCTCACCAAGGTGATGGGCACCACGGCGCTCTTCATGCGTCTGTGGGGGCAGGGGAGGGTGGGCCCGCACACGATGGTCGGCGAGCATGCGATGGGCGATCTGCTCCTCCACCGCAGCGGCCTCCCCTCCTTCGTCCCGTACTTCGCCGACGCGTTCGCCGCGCACCCGGACCTCGCGTCGGAGGACTGTCCCGCCGAGCGTCGTGCCGCGGTCCGGCTCGGGGTCCTGGCCCGCGTCTTCGTCACGCCCGTCATCCGCCCTCCGCGGACCTCCTCCGCGTACTCGGACGTGGGCTTCATCCAGCTCGGCGAAGAGCTCGCGGACATCTCGGGCGCGCCGCTGGACGACGCGTTCCAGCAGCACATCGCCCAGCCGCTGGGCCTCACCCGCACGCGCTTCCATCGGCTCTCGCGCCTGCCGGGAGACGCGGGCGAATCCGTTCCTACCGGCCGCACCCGTCCGCGCGAACCCGCGCCGGGTCAGCAGGGGATGTGGGCCGAAGAGCTCGTCCACGCGCATCCCTCCCGCCTTGGCGAGGTGGACGACGACAACGCCTACGTGCTCGACGGGGTGGCAGGTCACGCCGGCCTCTTCGGCACCGCGCGAGACGTGGCGCGCTTTGGCCAGTGCGTGCTCGAGGAACTCGAGGGTGCAGAGAAGCTCGCCCCTGCCATCCTCTGGCAGATGGCCCTCCGCCGGGACACGCAGACGCCGGACTCCACCCGCGCGTATGGCTTCGACACGCCCGCCGCCGAGGGCTCCTCTGCCGGCCGCTACATCGGCGACACCTCCCCCGGCGCGGTCGGGCACCTCGGCTTCGTCGGCACCTCGCTGTGGGTCGACAGGGCGCGCAAGCTGGTGGTCGCGCTCTGCACCAATCGGACGTACAACGGCC
>CAZCWA010000537.1:0-3539 GCA_964502265.1 uncultured Myxococcaceae bacterium
TGTCCTTGATCGCCGAGGGACACGCGTCGGCGTCGATCCACATTCGCATCCGCGGGAGGCTACCCCGCGACCTGCCCCCTCACCTCAGCGTCAGGCGCTCGGCCGCGGGGTGAACGCTGCGCGCGCGCCTCGGCGTGTACCGGCGACTGCCACGAGCATCAGGAGCCACGCGGACGGTGCAGCGCCGCCTGCCGTCGCACAGCCACCGCCCCTCGAAGGAGGCGGCGTCTCGTTCGTTCCCCCATCCTCCTCCGCGGCAGGCTCACCCGCATCCGGCGGAACGGGCGGCTCCGGCTTCTCGGCGTGGCGAACGCGGAGGGTGAAGGCACACCGGCCCACGTTCCCCGAGCGGTCGGTCGCCTCGGCGATGACCTCGTGCTCGCCCTCCGCGAACGGCGTCCCGGGCGGAGGGCTCTGCGACAGCGACACCACCCCATCGAGATCCTGAGCGGTGGCGGGCTCGTAGTGGACGGCGCGCAAGGTCTCGCCCTCCTCGAGCACGATCTCCAGCGCGTCGCCGCACGTCACCGCGGGCGGCGTGGTGTCCAGCACGCGCACGGTGAAGGTGGTCGTCGCCTCGTTCCCCGCTTCGTCCAGCGCCGTCGCGGTCACCTGCGTGTCACCCAGCGCGAGGAACGAACCCGGCGCCGGCTGATAGTAGATCCACGGCTTGCTCGTCCGATCATCCACGGCGCCCACCGCGAAGGAAGCGTAGGTCCCGCCGCGGGTCGTCAGCTCCAGCACCTGCACCGCCACCGGCGCGAAGACCGGCGGCACGTCGTCGAGCACCGTCTGCAGCTCCAGCGCGTAGAGCTCCGACCCGAGAAACCCATCGTTCGCGGCGAAGAGGATCCTGTCGCCCACCCGGCCGAGGACCCACGGTGTGCTGTCCAGCGCGCCCCGTGCCACATCCGTCAACCGGCGCGTGTTCTGTGCGGTGCCGTCCGTGGTCCACAGCTCCTCGCCCCAGATGCCGTCGTCGGCGACGAAGAGCAGCCGTCCCTCGGGCTCCAGCGCAAAAGCGTTCCCCGTTGCCTCCACCCGCTCGATCCGCGCGAGCTCCACCGGCGGATTCGTGCTGCCGTCCGCGTAGAAGAGCGCCTCGCCCGCTCCGGAGGCGGCGGTGAAGAGCACGCCGTCCCGGAACGGGATCACGTCGCGCATTCCGGAATCGAACACGATCCTCGGCGTCACCGTCTGCGCGTCGTCGAACACCTCCAGCCGCACCCCGCCACCCCAGACGGCGCGCGACCAGTACCAGAGCCGGTCGCCTGAAGAGACGATGCCCGCGCCGTAGACCCCGGTGGCTTGAAGCGGCACCGTCCCCTGGGCCGTCCCGTCGGTGCGCCACAGCGTGTCGAAGACGCTCTGCTTGGCGACGAAGTAGGTGTGCCCGTGGGCGGTGGCGATCGCCGAGTGGATGGAGCCCGCCGCGCCGCCCGGGTCGCTGTCCCCCAGCGTCACCGCGCCCGGCTGCAGGCCGTCGCTGAAGCGCGGCTCGCGTCCCTCCTCCGCGTCGAGTTCGAGCCACACCGCACCGGTTCCCAGGTGCGGCAGAGGCAGCGCCTTCGGCGAGAGGAACCCTCCGCTGGAGACCCTCCACGTACCCGCAACCGTGCCGTCCGTGCGCCACACGCTTCTCTGCGCGTCCACCGCGGTGAAGAGCGCGAGCGATCCATCGATCGGCGTGAGGTTCTCCGGGAACGAGTGCGCGGCGCCGTGCGCGATGTCCGCCAGTGGGTGAGTGCCCGTCCGGGTTCCGTCGGTGAACCAGGGCTCGAAGCCGGTGGCCCCCGTGTACCAGGGGAACAACAGCCCGCTGCCCGCCCGAGCGAAGCGGACGAAGTCCCGCGGGACGGCCTGCATCAGTGGCGGCGGTGACTGCAGCTCCACCGTCCCGGCGCGCGTTCCGTCCGAACGCCACAGCGACCGCTCGTTGCTTCCACCCGAGGCGCTGAAGATCAGCGCGCCCCCGAACACTTCGCCCGGACCCACTTCGCTCGAAGAGGTCGCCGCCATCGAGCGGTATCTCGTCGTTCCCGCCGCGGTGCCGTCGCTCCGCCACAGCCCCAGTTCCCTCTGCTCGAGCCAGACGAGGGTGCCGTCGATGCAGGCGCGCGCCTTCACCTCCACGTGCGGGCCGGGGAGGGTGTCGCCCAGCACGTGCGTGCCCGCGGCCGTGCCGTCGCTCACCCACAACTCGAGCCCTTCTGGATCCGTCCCCCAGCCGCCGAAGAAGTAGAGCCTGCCGCCGCACGCCGTGAGCCCGTCGATGACGAAGCCGCTGCCGCTCTCGCGCGCAAACACGCGCTCTGTTCCCGCGGCCGTACCGTCGGTCGTCCACAGCTCTTTCCTCGCGAAGCCGGACGACCTGACGAAGAAGGCCCGGTCGCCGATCACCGTCAGCCCGCAGTCGGGGAACGAGCATCTCTCCGTGAGGCGCGCGGTGCCCGCCGAGGTGCCGTCCGTCGTCCACAACTCGGGAGTGGCGCCTCCAACCGCCACCAGCGCGCGTCCGTTGCCGAGCGACGTGCAGGTGGCCACGGCCGACCACTTCGACCCCATGTACGAGATGCGCTCGGTGCCGCTCCGGGTGCCGTCGCTGATCCACAGCTCGGCGTCGTCGCCCACCTCGGGGAGGGTCCGGACGAGGAAGCGATCGCCGAGGGCGACGGAGCAGGAGGGGACGCCGGGGAGCTGCACCTCCCAGGTCCCCTCCGAGGTGAAGTCCGTTCGCCACAGCGAGTTGCGGCGGAAGAAGTAGAGCGTCCCATCCACGAGGAGCGACGCACCCATCGAGAGTTCCGTCCCGCTCAACGGCGGCAAGGTGAGCAGCGGCTGCGGCTCGCGGTTCGGGTCGGTGATTTCGAAGAGCGTCCGGCCGGCGCCATCGAACGCGAGGAGCCACGCCGCCTCCGGTCCCACCACGAGCTCCGGGCTGCCGAGGCTGAGGCCCTCTCTCATCACGCGCCGGGTGCCGTGAAGGGTCCCGTCGCTGCGGATGAGCCCGTGCGAGTCGAAGAACGTCACGCCCCGGAAGGTCCCCAGCGACCATCGGTCAGAGTTGCCCGGCGCCAGCCCCGTGACCGCGAAGGTGCCGTCCGCGGTGCCGTCCGTCACCCACAGCTTCTTCGTATTCCCGACCGCGGCTGCTGCGAAGTAGGCGCGAGGCCCGGCGGCCACGAGTTCGTCGAAGCTCTGCCCGCCCGAGGGGTCCGTGTTCAGGTCGCGGACGAGGTTGACGTGTCCCTGCTGCGGCAGCGTCTGGGTCAAGGCCGTGCCGCGCGAAGTGGAAGCGGAGGGCGTTCCCTCCGGGCGGCGGACCGACGGCTCCGCGCAGCCGGTGAAAACGAACACCGCGGTGGTGAGGACGGCGAGCGCGGGACGCAGGAGGGAAGGCATGAGGTGGGCAACCTATCAGCCGCGCCAAGGCAGGCGCACCGCGCCGGGCCCGCCAGCCTCCTCACGCCAGAGGGACCGTCACCCGCCCGTCGACTTCCACATTCGCGGATCGAACTGGAAGGGCTCTGGAGGCGAGG
>CAZCWA010000538.1:0-3536 GCA_964502265.1 uncultured Myxococcaceae bacterium
CGATCTCCTTCTCCGGCGCGTAGCAGAGCGGGCGGATGACGGTGTTGCGCCCGTCGTCGCTGCGCAGGAGCGGCGGCATCGCCTTCACCGAACCGGCGAAGAGCAGGTTCAGCATCAGGGTCTCGATCACGTCGTCGCGGTGGTGGCCGAGCGCGATCTTGTTGCACCCGAGGTGCACCGCCGCGTTGTAGAGGATGCCGCGCCGCAGACGGGAGCACAGCGAGCACTGCGTCTTCCCCGGCTCCAGCTTCTCGAGGACGATGCTGTAGGTGTCCTCCTTGAGCATCTTGTAGGGGAAGCCCTCGCGCTCGAAGTACTCGACGAGCAGGTGGCCCGGGAAGCCCGGATGCCCCTGGTCGAGGTTCACCGCCAGAAGCTCGAACGGGACCGGCGCCTTCTTCTGCATCTCGCGCAGAAGCCACAGCAGCGTGTGCGAGTCCTTGCCGCCCGAGATGCCGACGAGGATCCGATCGTTGGGCTGGATCAGCGAGAAGTCCGCGATGGCGCGGCCCATGTGGCCGAGGAGGGACTTCTCCAGCTTCTGTTCTTCCGTCATCCGGCGCAGTTCCTATCCCAACGACACCGGATCGCCTAGGGTCGCGCGCCGCATGACGAAGTGGCCTGAAGGCGCGATCGATGTGGTCAATGCGCCGGCCGTCGACCAGGCGGCCGAGCGGATTCGGGAGGCGGGCGAGCTCGCGGTGGACGTGGAGGCGGACGCGATGCACGCCTTCCGCGCGCGGCTGTGCTTCGTGCAGGTGAACGACGGCGAACGGGTGTTCCTCTTCGACACCCTGGTGCCGGACGTGGACGCGGCGAAGGCGCTGCAGGCCCCGTTCGCGGACCCTGCCCGCACCAAGTACTTCCACGCCGCGGGCGGGGACCTCCAGTACCTCGCCGAGCAGGGCCTGCGGGTGAAGGGCCTGTTCGACACGCACCGCGCGGCCACGCTGCTCGGCTGGCAGAAGGTGGGCCTCGCGGACCTGGTGCGCGAGCGCCTCGGCGTGGAGCTGAAGAAGGAGCACCAGCAGTCGGACTTCTCCCTGCGCCCGCTGCCGGAGGGGATGCGCGAGTACATCGCGGACGACGTGCGCTACCTCGTGGAGATCGGCCGGCAGGTCCGCGAGGAGTGCGCGAAGACGGACATCCTCGAGGAGGTGGTGCTCGACTGCGAGCGCCTCGCCGAGGAGGCGGCGGGACGTCCGGACGTGGCGGTGGAGTTCCGCGCCAAACTGCCCAAACACCAGATGAAGCCGCACGAGTACCTGCTCGGACGCGCCATCGCCGAGCGGCTCCACGCGCTGCGCCTGCTCTGGGCGGAGGCCGCGAACGTGCCGATGGGCCGGATGCTCTCCAACGCGGCGATCACCGCCATCGCCACCCGCCCGCCGAAGGACCTGCGCGAGCTGGTGAAGCGCGAGGGCGTCCGCGGCGGCTTCGTCCGCGAGCACGGCGAGGAGGTGCTGGCGGTGCTCACGGAGCTTCGCGAGAAGCTGGAGCGCGGAGAGCTGGCGCCGCTGGACGAGGAAGGCCCGCGCGATCCCGGTCGACGCCGCCGCGCCGAGGCCCTGAAGATCTGGCGGAACCAGGCCGCGAAGGACCGGAAGGTCACCGCCTCGGTGGTGCTGCCCAACCCGCTGATCGACGAGCTGGCCGCCGCGGCGCCGAAGTCGCTCGACGACCTGCGCGGGCTGCGCTGGTTCGGGGAGAAGCGGGTCGGCCTCTATGGAGAGGACCTGCTGCGCGTGCTCACGAGCGCGTGACGAGACCGGACGAGGCCGCGCGTCTCCAGGACGCGAACCCGCGGAGGGCGATCGCCAGCAGCACCACGTAGAGCAGCGCGACGAAGCGGACCTCCTTCTGGAAGTAGAGCCAGATGGCCACCGCGTCGACGACGATCCAGTAGAGCCAGCTCTCGGCCTGCTTGCGCGCCATCAGCCACATGGCGACGAGGCTGGCCACCGTCGTGCCCGCGTCGACGAACGGGAACGAGGCAGGCTCCGGGAACACCCCGGGCCACCACAGGTGGAACCTCGACACGCCCATCCCAAGCACCGCAGACCCCACAGCGGTGATCCCCAGCCAGAGCGCGATGCTCTTCGTCTGGCCCCAGCGGACCGCGACCCGCGCGCCCGATGTGCCGGCCCCACGCGTCCAGTACCACCAGCCGTAGGCGCTCGCGCCGAGGTAGTAGAGCTGCTCGAGCGCGTCCGCGTAGAGGCGGATCTCGTAGAAGAGGACGAGGTAGAGCAGCACGCTCGCGATGCCCACCGGCCACGTGAGCACGTTGCGCCGCGCGATGAGCCAGACCGACGCGAGGTAGAGCACCGTCCCCACCAACTCGATGAGGCTGAGCGGGTAACCCCACAGCGTGAGGACCACGTTCCCGGTGCTCAGCAGCGAGGGCAGCGAGGGCAGCGAGGGCACGCTCATCCCGCAGCGCCGCCGAACTTCACGTGCCGCGAGAGCACCCCGCGAACGGTGGCCACACGCTGCTCCAGGGGACCGCGCAGGACGAGGTACGGAATCTTCAGCCGGTGGAGATCCGCGAAGACCTGCCGCTGGAACGCCTGCCGCTTCACGTCACCGGAGCGATCCCAGGTGTCCTCGTACGGGATGTCGGTGTCGCAGACGAAGACGAGATCGTAGCGGCGTGCGGACTCCTTCGCCATCGCCCACAGCTCATCCGGGACGAAGCCGTGGTACGCGCGCGCGAAGGTGGCGGTGGTCAGCGCGCAGGTGTCGGTGAAGAGGTACCGGTCCGCGTGCGCCAGCATCGCCTCCTCGCGCTCGAGGTGGCCGCGCGCGAGCTCCACCAACTGGGCCTGCGTCAGCCGGCGATCCACCTGATGCGCGTTCCAGAAATCGCGGCCCCACTCCGGCATCCACACCGTCCCCAGCTCGCGCGCCAGGCGTTCGGCCAGGGTGGACTTCCCGGTCGACGGCGCGCCGAGCAACACGACGTTGCTCACGAGATCCCGGTAGACGCGCGGGTGCACGAACGCGCGGTGGGCAAACGGCTGCTGCCGGATGGCGGTTCCAGAAACAGGGACCGTCGCGCGCGCCTCGTCCACCCGCCTGTCCACCGCGTTCAACGAGCGGCTCATGTGCGCGCCGTAGGGCTCGCTGGAGAAGAAGTGCGTCACCCGCCTGCCCCGCAGGACCTCGCGGACGCACGCCTCGTGGGCCCGTTGCAGCGCCTCGTCGTAGCCGACGGCGGTGGGACCGTCCCAGACCTCGATCACCTCGACCTGCGGATACAGCTCCCGCAGCCACGCGCTGCGCACGGGCAGCGGGACCGTCGTCTCCGGCGCCTCGTAGACGAGGACCACCAGCGAGGCCACCTCCGCCAGCGCGGTGTCGATGACGTGCTGGTGTCCCCGGTGCAGCGGCGCGTACTTCCCGAGCGTCAAGCCGAGGGTCGGCGTCACGACCTAGCCGCCCCGCACCAGGTTCCGCAGCGTGATGAGCAGCGTCACCAGCGCGGGCAGCCCGAACAGCAGCATGAACGCGCCCACCGCGGAGACCTTCCGCTT
>CAZCWA010000539.1:0-1755 GCA_964502265.1 uncultured Myxococcaceae bacterium
GAGCTGGGCCCGCTGGACAACGCGCGCAGGCTCTCCGGCGAGCTCCGCTACGAGGAGGCGGTGGTCGAGTACCAGCGCTACCTCGCCCTGCCCGACCAGCCGATGTCGAACCGCGCGCGCGCCCTCTTCGAGCTCGGCTTCATCCACTTCGTCCTCGGCGACGAGCGCACCGGCGCATCCCGTGCCTTCGAGGCTTTGGAGCTCGATCCGTCGCTGCGGCTGCCTTCGGACGCGCCGGCGCGGCAGGTCCGCTTCTTCGAGTCGATGCGGCAGAAGTTCGAGGGCCGCACGCGGGTGGAGATCCTCCCCGCGGACGCGGCCCGGCCCCAGCGGGTGCGCGCGCGGCTGCTCGACCCGTCGGGACAGACGCGCACGCTGCTCCTGCGCCACGCGCTCTCTGCGGAGGGCCCGTGGTGGGCGGTGGCGATGCATTGCGCCGAGGAGCTGTGCACCGCGGACATCCCCGCCGCCACCGGCGCCGAGGGCTTCACCGCCTGGTACTACGTCGAGGCGAACGACGCCGAGGGCAACACCGTGGCGCGCGGCGCGGGACCTCAGGCGCCGCTGCGGCTGTCGGTGGTCACGCGCGAGCCCTGGTACCGCAGCCCGTGGGTCTACGCAGGCGGCGCCGCGGCGGTGGTGGGCGCGGCGGCCGTGTTCTTCGCGGCCTCCGCTCCTGCACGCTGAGGCCCGCGGGACCTCCGTCCGTCAGCGCCAGCGCTGGTGGACGCCGTAGCTGCCCGCGCGCGTGTCGAGGGCGAGGAACGAGAGGCCCCCGTCGCTGCACGTGCCGCTGTTGAGGAACAGGCGCGCCCCGTGCTCTGCCCGGGTGGCGAGGTGGGTGTGCCCGGTGACGACCACGTCCGCGTTCCTCTCCGCCGCGCGCCGGACCGCCCAGGTCTGGAAGCCGCACGCATCCGGATGAGGGTGGGCGCCGCCCCGCCACGCGTCGAGGCGATCGAAGAGCCGGTATGCGGCGGACATCCCGAGCCGCCTGATCCACGCGCCCATCCACACGCCCAGCTCGGACACCCAACGCGCGCGCTGCACGAGCCCGTCGCCGAGGTGCCCGTGCGTGAAGAGCAGGCGCACGCCATCCGCGTCGAGCACCACCTCGTCCGGCGCCCCGTCCACCGCGCCCGCGATGAGGTCGTGGTTGCCGTGGACGTAGAGGTAGCGCGGGGAGGTGAAGCGGCGGGCGATGGTGGGGTGGGCCTCGCGCGCCATGCGGAGCGCACGGGCAGGATCTCCCGGCGTGCGCGCGGTCAGCGTCTCCCACACGTCGCCGAGCAGCACCACGCGGTCGAAGTTCCGCTCGAGCCACCGGAGGAAGCGCAGGAACTCGGCGTCGTCGTGGCCGAAGCTGTCCGACGCGTCGCCCGGCCCGAGGTGGAGGTCGCTGATGACGGCGAGCTGCATGGTGTCCCTGTTCGAGTTGGATGCGTGGGGCCGGAAGGACAAGCGCCGGGGGCCTAGTCCTTCAGGGATCGGATGTGGGCGATGAGGTCCGGCAGCCGCGGGTCGCGCGCGAGGTCCGGTGCGGCCGGCATCGCCGCGTGCTTGCCCACCGCAGGGCCGCCGCCGGTGATGATCTTCCGGAGGTACTCGTCGGTCACCTGCGCCTCCCACGCCGGGTCGCTCAGGTCCTGGAGCTTCACCCGGATGGCCGCCGCCGCGGGGCCGTTTCCCTCACCGCGCGGGCCGTGGCACAGCGCGCAGCGGGCGCTGTAGAGCGCTGCCCCGGCGGACGGGTTG
>CAZCWA010000539.1:1855-3526 GCA_964502265.1 uncultured Myxococcaceae bacterium
GCCGTGGCACAGCGCGCAGCGGGCGCTGTAGAGCGCTGCCCCGGCGGACGGGTTGCGACCGGGAGGGGGCGCAGCGGGCGTGGAGGGCGTGGGCGCCCGCGCTGCCGCAGCGGGAGGAGCCGCCACCTGGGGCTCCGTATTCGGCGAGGGGGAGGGCGTGGGCGTGGGCGTGGGCGCGGGCGCGGGCGCGGGCGCGGGCTGACGCGCCGGCTGAGCGGACGAAGGGGGCGACTTCTGCTCGCACCCCGAGAGGAATACGGCGGTCAGAAGGAGAGGGAGGAGCAGCGGTGCGGCCAAACGATGCATCCGGCGATGGTGCCACGGCCCTGTGGATCCACGACCGCGAAACGCCCCGCCCCTAGTTCCCGACCTGCATCACCGAGCGGTCGAAGTCGAAGAGGATCCGGCTCGTGCGGTCCGCCCGCACCTCGACGCGCTCGCGCAGCTTGCGCTTCCCGTCCAGGCTCCGGACCTCGACGCTGTACGCGCCTGCCTGCAGCGGGAGATCGAGCGGCGACACGCCCTGCCTCCGCCCGTTCACCAGCACCTCGGCGTCCTCCTGACCACCCACCCGCAGGCGGCCCATCCCGCCCGTCGGGGCGGGTTCGGTGGCGCGCGGGGTGCTCGCCGCGCTCGCGACCCTCTCGGCGACGGGCGCGGCGGGGGCGGGAGACGGCGCGGGCTTCGGCCTCGGCGCGGCGGCGCGGACAGCGGGCACGACCGGCGGGTCGACGACCGGTGCCAAAGCAGGGGCGACGGTCAGCGTCTCCACGCGGATCTCCGGCGGGCTCGGGAGTTCGGGCGGCGCGCTCCCGCCACGCATCACCGGAGCCGCCTCCGCCGGCCTGGCGACCTCGACGGTCAGCACCGGCGCCGCGGCCTCGGGCTCGGGCTCCGCGGAAGCGCCGCCTCGTGCCGCGCGCCTGCCGATCACCAGGCCGAGCGCCACCGCCAGGACGACGATCGCGGTACCGCCCGCGACGAAGAGCCTGCGGCGCGCCCGCTCGACGCGCGCGTTGGGGAAGGTCCCGCTCTGCGCCGGCAAGCGCTCCGTCTTCCGCGGGTACGAGGTCCCGGTGGTCGGCGGGGGAGCGACCGCGGGACGCATGGGCGAAGCCGCGGTGCGCCCTGCGGCCGTCACGTCCTGAGTCCCGTCCTTCATCAGCGCCGCGATGGCCGTGGGCCGTTCGATGCGCGCGGAGCCCGCCTGTGGCCTCGCCCCCAGCGCGAGCGGATCGTCCTCCTGCGGCTCGAGGTACCCGGCCAGCGTGGAGGGCCCGACGTGGAACCCTTCGGTCAGCGCGAGCCGCTCCAGCGCGAGCCGCATCTGGTGCGCGTCGGGGAAGCGGTCATCGGGCTTCACCTGCAGCGCGCGGTCGACGATGTCGTAGAAGCCGTTCGGCAGGTCCGGGCAGACGTCGCGCAGCTTCTTCCACCGCCCGTGGACCAGCGCGGTGTTGCGGTCGTGGTGGGTGCGGTGCTCATCGAACGGGGTGCCGCCCCACGCGAGCTTGTAGAGCGTCACCCCGAGCGAGAAGAGATCGCTGCGCCCGTCCAGCGCGCGTCCCATCGCCTGCTCCGGCGAGAAGTACCCGGCCTTGCCCTTGGTCACACCGGACGAGGTGAGGTTCCGGTTCGACGCGGCCTTGGCGATGCCGAAGTCGATCAGCT
>CAZCWA010000540.1:0-3523 GCA_964502265.1 uncultured Myxococcaceae bacterium
CCGCGGTGCGGGTGCCGCCGTCCGCCTGGAGCACGTCACAGTCGATGGTGAAGGTGCGCGTGCCGAGCTTCTGCAGATCCACCGCCGCGCGCAGCGACCGGCCGATGAGCCGCTGGATCTCCTGGGTGCGGCCGGTCTGCTTTCCCCGCGCCGCCTCGCGCGCGCCCCGCGAATTGGTCGCCCGCGGGAGCATCCCGTACTCCGCCGTCACCCAACCGCCGCCGGTGCCGAAGACGTGCGGGGGGACCTTCTCCTCCACCGAGCAGGTGACGAAGACCTTCGTGTTCCCGTACTCCACCTGCACCGAACCCTCCGCGTGCATGGAGATGTGCGGGGTGATCACCACGGGGCGCGGCTCGAGCGAGCCACGGTTGAACGAACGCATGCAGCCTCCGGAAGAGAAGGGCTCGCGTTTAACCGACCGGCGCGGGTGAGGCCAGCGTCACTCGGCGCCGGAGGCCGTCACCGTGGCCGCCGGACCGTCCCCGTCCCCGTCCGCCTGCCGCCGCGGGAGCCCGAGGAACTGGCGCACGCCCTCGGCGATCCCACCTGCAATATCCTGCTGGTACGCCTTGTCCGCGAGCCGCACGCTCTCCTCCGGGTGGGAGAGGTAGCCGACCTCCACCAGCACCGCGGGCGAGAGCAGACCATTGAGGACATAGAAGGGCGCCTGGTGGACGCCGCGGTCGGTGGCCCCTGTGGCTTCGACGAGCGCCTTCTGCAGCGCGTACGCGAGCCGCGACGAGTCTCCGTGGGCCTCCTGCCGCTGCAGGTCCGCGAGGATGAACGCGAGGATGTCGCCACCCCGCTTCGACGCCTGCGCCGGCCCCTCCGCGTTCTCACGCGCCGCGATTCGGGCCGCGTCCACCCCCGAGGCGCTGGCGGACAGGAAGTATATTTCCACCCCCCGAACCTGGGCCCGCGCGCGGACCGGCGGCATCGAGTTGGCGTGGATGGAGATGAAGAGGTCCGGCGACCGCGCATTGGCGAGCGCCACCCGGTCCGCGAGCAGCAGGTCCGTATCGTGCTCCCGGGTGAGGATCACGGTGGCGTCGAGCTCCTGTTGGAGCGCCGTGCGGACCCTCCGGGCGAGCTGCAGCGCGAGCACCTTCTCCTTCATCCCGCTCGGGCTGACCGCGCCGTCCTGCGAGCCACCATGCCCCGGGTCGAGGACGATCACCGGCTTCCGGCCGCCCTGCTGCGCGAGCGCCTCGGGTGACGCGAGGATGAGGAGCGCGCATACCGGGACGACGAGGATCCGGCTGGCAGACCGGAGCGGTGCGACCACGCGCGACATGGACGCGAGACTACCGGACCTCACGCCCCACCCGCAGCACTGACTCAGCGAAGCCTGCCCGTCCAGAGCTGCGACCAGGCGACCCAGGCCCTTCGTGCGGTCGGAAGGTCGATGGGCTCGAAGTGAACGCGCCCGCCGGCGGGCATCGCCCCCAGCAGGCCGAGGTCGGCGCGGATGACCACGCCCAGCACGGGATAGCCTCCAGTGGTCGGATGATCCGGTCCCAGGACGATGGGCTCACCCGAAGGCGGCAACTGGATCGTCCCGCGCACCATCGGCGCCGGTTCAATTCGCGCCCCACCGCCCGGAACCGTCCCCACCAACCGCGTGCCGATGCGGTCGGAGGTGGGAGAGATGCGGAAGCCCTCCCGCCCGCTCAGTGCCTCCACCGCTTCAGGCGGCGCGCCGGGCTCCGGCACGAAGCGCAAGGACGCCTGCGTCAGCGCCTGGAAGGACGGCGCCCACGTCACGAGCCTCCGCATGCCCCCCTCGTCCGCCGCACCGAGCGGCAGCACATCCCCCCGCCGCAGCGCCCTCCCCTCGTGTCCGCCCAGATGAGCGAGGGGCAACGTGCCGCGACCACCGAGCACCTCCGGCACGTCCAGCCCACCCTCCACCGCGGCGTACCGCACGCCTTCGTTCGCGCCGGCACCACATGCGTGCGCCTGTCCCGGCCCGAGGCGCACGACCCGCCTGCCGTCGAAGAGCGCCCGTTCCCGGTCACCGGTCAGACGGACCTCCACCATTCCCCACAGCTCGAAGGCCGGCGCGTCCCACGCGTTCCCCACCGCGAGGTTCGCCTGCGCCAGACGCTCGGGACACACCGGGCCGCCCTCGGGCACGCCGTGGTGGGCGAAGCCGCGCCGTCCCCCATCCTGCACCCAGACGATCCCCTTCACGCCGAGCAGCTCGAGCACGGCGCTCACCCCACCCGCTCGAAGCGCACGAGGTCGCCGGGCTGCAGCGCCGCGCCGCTCCGCACGTCGAAGGCCTGGAAGTCCACCGCGCTTCCGATGAGGTGCCAGCCGCCCGGGCTCGTGAACGGATAGACCGCCGTCATCCGCTCTGCGATCGCCACCGCGCCGGCGGGGACGCGTGCGCGCGGGCTCGGGCGGCGTGGGAGCGCAAGCCGTTCGTCCAGCTCGCGCAGGTAGCCGAATCCGGGAAGGAATCCGACGGTCGTCACCTCGTACACGCGCGAGACGTGCAGCGTGACCACGTCCTCCTCCGCGAGCCCGCACCGCGCCGCCACCTCGCGCAGGTCCTCACCGTCGTAGCGGACGCGGATCACGCGCGGCGCGGTCCGCTCGCGCTCCGAACGCATTGGGCTCTGTGCCAGCACCGCCTCGACCTCCGCGAGCGCCTCCGCCCGCACATGAGGCTCCGCGAAGATCACCGCGCCCTCTCGCTCTCCGAAGGAGACCTCCGCCACCCCCTCCACCGCGCGCAGCGCGTGCAGCAGCGCTCGACGGTCCGTGAACGAAGGCAGCTCGAACCGGCACGCTGCCTCGCCCAGGGGACGCAGCCGCCCGCCGCTCACCTCCAGGACCTCCCGGACCGCATGCGCGATGGCGACCGCTCCCGGCGTATCGCCGTGAACGCAGATCGTCTCCACCTCGTCGCGTTGAACGAGCCACCTCGCCTGCGCGGCGGCGCGCGCGGGATCCGCGATCAGCGCCCCCGGCACCCCACGCGGGAGCAGCGATCCATCCGGCGCAAGCCCGCGGTCGGCGAACGCTTCGCGCCAGTACGACAGCCCCATCCCCATCGCCTCATCGCGCAGCGCCCCGAGCGGAGGCCCCACCACCTGCACCTCCCGCCCGAGCGCCTCCACGCACCCCTCCAGCACCGCACGCGCCAGCGCCGGATCGCCGTTCGCCGCGTGGTACAGCGCGCCGTGCGGCTTCATCGCCACCACCTGCGCGCCCTGGGCTTCGGCCACCCTTCGCAACGAGAGGCACTGTGCGCGCACCGCTGCAACGACCGCGGCAGGCCCCATCGCCAGCGCACGCCGACCGAAGCCCTCGCGGTCCGGATACGACGGATGGGCACCCACCCGAACCCCGTGGCGCAGGCAGCGCGCGACGGCCTCGGTCATGGACGCCTCGTCTCCCGCGTGTCCACCGCAGGCGATGTTCGCCAGGCCCGCCGCCTCGTACAGCCGCTCGTCGTCCCCGGGCAGCTCGCCGAGGTCGATGTTCAGCACCGTCAGACGATGACCTCGAT
>CAZCWA010000541.1:0-3519 GCA_964502265.1 uncultured Myxococcaceae bacterium
TGCACCACAGCGCGACCTTGATCGCCCGGGCGGGGTACGCCAGCGCGTCGTCCTCCGGCGAGGAGAGGTCCTCCCGCTCTGGATCCGCCCTCCCGAGCGCGATCGCCGAGAGCGCGAGCACGATGTTGATCGCCGCCGCCGCCAGGGACGTCTTCAGCAGACCGAAGTCCGGTACCCAGCGCACGCCAGCGAGGAACACGCCCACCGCGGCGCCGAGGCTGTTGATGGCGTACAGCCGCGACAGCTCGGTGCGGACCTCGCCCAGGCTGTCCGCGAAGTAGCGCACCAGCGCCGGCAGCGTGCCGCCCATGAGGATGGTGGGGAGCACCAGCGAGGAGGCGGCGAGCAGGAGTCTGGGGACCGCGCGCAGGCCCTCCGGAGTTCCCGGCGCCACCGCCAGATACGCGGCCCCGAGGGCATCGAGCACCCAGGGAAAGAGGACGGCGTAGATGCCGATGCCCAGCTCCAGCACGCCGTACAGCGCCAGCGGGCGCTTCACCCTGTCCGCGGTCCGGCCGAAGAGCCACGCGCCGAACGCCAGCCCGCCCATGAAGGTCGCCAGCACGATCGCGTTGGCCTGGCCGCTGTTCCCCAGCAGGTTGCCCAGGTACTTGGACCAGACCAACTGGTAGACGAGGGCGGTCGCGCCGGAGAGGAAGAGGAAGGAATGGACGAGCCAGCGTGAGGTCATGTGCGCGGCATCCTAGCCCACTGTCCGACGTCACACAGGGCAACCGGGCAGGCTCTCGAGCCTCGACCGCCCCAACCCGTCCCGCACCGCGGACACCGTCCGTTCCGGTGGACGGTCACGCGCCGCTTACCGATGCCCATCCCAGAGGAGGGTCCCGCGCGCACGCCCCTTGCTCAGGCGCGGCGCATGAACCGCTCCCTGCCACCCATCCTGCCCCTCGCCGCGCTCGCCCTGGCCCTCTCCGGCTGCTTCGCCTGCAGCAAGAAGGAGACGCCCCAGACGCTCGCGCCGGTGAAGCTCACCGCGGAGCGTTCGCGGGACGTGGACTTCGTCTGGTACGCCACCCGGGATGGCAAACCCGTGGGCGGCACCACCGCGGCCAAGGTCCTGCTCAAGCCCAACCCTTCGGGGGACGTGCGGGTGGCGGTCTACGAGGAGTATTCGGGAGGCACCGGCAGCCAGTGGCGGGCCAGCGCCTGGGTCTCGAGCTTCGTCGCGGCGAGCACGCTGGGCCACGACCTCAGTGAGTTCGAGTTCGCCGTCTCCACTGGCGGCTTCGTGGACGGGCCGTCGGCGGGGGGACTGACCACGGCGGCGTTCCTGGCGGCGATGCTCGACGTGCCGGTCCGGCCGGGCGTCACCCTCACCGGCACCGTGAACCCCGACGGGTCGATAGGCCCCGTGGGCGGCATCCCGGACAAGATGCGCGGTGCGAAGGAGAAGGGAAAGACGCACGTGGGCTACCCCGTCGGCCAGCGCTACGACTTCGATCGGGGCTCGCGCACGCTGGTGGACCTGCACGGGCTGGGTGCGGAGCTCGGCGTGGAGGTCCGCGAGGTCCGCGACATCTTCGAGGCCTATGAGCTCCTCACCGGGCGGACGCTGACGCGCCCCACCCCGCTGCCCGCCGCGGCGATGGAGATAAGCCCCCGCTACTTCCAGCGGATGCAGGCCAAGGCTTCGGCCTGGCTCGCCCGCGCCGAGTCGCAGATGAAGCTCGTGGCCCAGGCGGACCGCACGGGGATCGCCGGCAAGCTGGGGCTGCTCGAGAGCGCGCAGGCGTCCTACGACCGGGCCGTGGCCTACCAGCGACAGGGCATGGTGCCGGCCGCCTACAGCGAGGCGATGCAGGCCGCGGCCTATGTGGAGCTGACCCAGCACTTCACCCGCCAGGCGGAGCTGGCCCTGCAGGGCGACGTGGGTGGGGCGGTCTTGCAGATGAAGTCGCTTTCGTCGGTGGAGGCGGACGTGGCCGCGTTCCGGGAGACCCTGGCCACCGCGGACATCACCACCGTGGGCGAGGCGATGGGCGTCATCAATGCCTACAGCGCGGTGGCGGACGCGCGCGCGTTCGTGGACCTCGCGCGGGTGGAGGAGAACGCGCTCGACCGGATCGTCACCGGCCTGGGGAAGGACCAGGTTCCCATGGAGTGGTCCGAGGCGCTGCGGATGGCCGGCAACAAGAAGCGCGAGACCCTGACCCTGCTGGTGCTGGGCAAGGCGCTCACGCCGACGCTCCAGTACGTGATGGCGAAGTACTCGGTGGACGGCGCCCGGGACCTCTTCGAGGCGAGGGAGCCGACCGGCCTGCCCATCCAGCTCGGCGCGGAGGCGGTGGCGCGGCTCGCGCGCAGCTACACCAGCGCGGCGAAGGCGAACCTCGACTACTACGACTCGCTCGTGCTGCAGACGGAGGCGGACCAGGCCGGGACCACTCTCGCGGCGGCGCAGGCGCGCAAGGCGAAGGACGACGTCCAGTACCTGCGCGCCACCGCGGTGATGGGGCTTGCGCTGAGGGACCGGGAGAAGAAGGACCTGCCGCACGCGCTCTTCAACCTCGCGGCGGCGGCGAACGTGTACCTCTCCAGCTCGTACCTGGTGGCGCGCGAGTACTCCATCGGGGTCCGCACCAACGAGCAGGGCAAGCCGGTGGTCCAGAACGACAAGGCGTTCATGGCCATGCTCGAGCTCGCCGAGGAGAAGGCGCGGGAACAGGCCGCGGTGGCGCAGAAGGTCGCAGGCGGCGTCCCGGGCCCCGCACAGGCCGCCTACGGCCTCGCCCGAGCGATGCGCGAGGGGGATACGGACAGCAAGCTGCTGGCCCTGAACCACTTCTGGGGCAGCTCCACCAGCTCGCAGCTCGCGGTGGCCCTCACGCGGACCGGCGGGCGCGGACGGTGACCTGCGCCACGGCGATCAATCTCCAGCGATCGCGGCGGCGGGCCGCGTGAGCAGGACCCCGGCCTCGTCCTGCCCCAGCGCGATCCATCCGGCCTCCCCGAGCGCCTGCGCAAGGGCGGAGTGGCGCGGGTAGAGGACCCAGTCCAGCCCCTCGGCGTCGAGCAGCGCGGGCCAGCCCGGCTCGAGCCGGTGGATCCGGCCGTAGAGGCCCAGCCGCTCGTTGTCGAGCTCGGGGGCGCGGCCATCGATGTAGACGGGCACGCCCGGGGCCCGCCAGAGGAGGTAGCCGCCCCAGTCGAAGTGGTTGAACCCCAGCCCGGCCGGAAGGGGAAGCCCGTTCGCCCCCACCTGCTGCACAAGCGCGGACGGGAACCTCCCCTCCTCTTCACAGGCGCCGCCGGTGCACGGCCAACGCGCGGCGGCGAAGAGCCCGCCCACTGCCACCAGCACGCCCAGGTGCGCCAGCCCCAGCCCTATTGAAGGTGGAGCCGACTTTCCTCGTTCCGTGAGAAGCGCCCCGCCCCGCTGCAGGGCAGCACGCGCCCACACGGCACACAGGGGCGCGGCGGCGATCAGCGCGAGGGGGACGTTTCGCTGCCACCTCAGGGCCATGAAGGTGAAGCCCGCCACCAGCAGGAGGTCTCCGG
>CAZCWA010000542.1:0-3493 GCA_964502265.1 uncultured Myxococcaceae bacterium
CCGGGCATCAGCTCCTGGAGCTGCTCGGCGTTGCCGTTCAAAGAGATGCTCCCCTCGGCCTCGCTGTCGAGCTCGAGCGTCCCGGCCTCGAGGTCGATGGACCGCACCTCGCCTTCGATCTGGTTCGCCTGCTCGCCAGAGCCCTCGGCGCCCATCTCGTCGAGGCCGCCGGGCAGCATGGCCTCATCGCCGCTCTCGCTGGCCTCGCCCTCCGTAGGCGCCTCCTCGAGAGCGGGCTCGGTGCTCTCAGGGGCCGGCTCGGTGCTCGGCTGCTCGGTGCTCGGCTCCGCGGCCGGCTCCTCGATCCCCTCCACCTCGACGCTGCCGTCGAGCTGCGCGAGCGCTGGCGTCGCCGCGAGGCAGGCCACCGCCGTCAGCTGCATGGCTCCAGAGAGCCGTCCTTTTGTCCATTTCATCGCCTTCTCCTTCATTCTTTCCATTCGAGAGATAAAATTCGTTCTTTCTTCACTTCGCTAAACGTCCAAACATGGCGGTGCTCAGCGGCGGCGCGTCGGCCTCGAGCTCGAGCGCCCACCACACCTCCCCCACGCGGGCGAAGCGGAGGGTGATCCGCTCCCCCGGGAGCAGGGACGCCACCTCCTCCGGATGCGCGCGGAGCGGCTGCCCCCCCACGCGCAAGGCCCCACCGAAGGGATCGACGCCTTCGACGGGGCCAGTCAGCGTGCCCCACGTCGTGAAGCGGCTGACGTCGCCGCCGTCCGCTGGCGGCCAGAGCCAGGTCTCCTCGCCGTAGGCGCGAAAGCGGAGGCTCACGGCGTCGCCCGGCGCGAGGCCCATGAGCTGCATGGGCGTCCCCCGCACCACGCGCTCCTCCCCGTCGACGAACACCTTGGCGAAGCCTCGCGGCAGGTCCACGCCGAGCACCTCGACACCGAGCCATCCCCGGTCCGCCCCCGCGCTTCGCTCGTCGGTGCGCAGGGCCGCCTGCACCTTCCGCTCGGGCTCGGGGAGGGCCTCGTGCTCACACCCCGCCGAGAGGCTCACTGCCAGCACCAAGGGGCCCCACACGGACCTCATGACCCTGCTCCTGTGGGCTTTGGAAAGGCGCGAGCGGTGCCGGGAGTCGCCGTCACACGATCCCGGGCACCGCTCCGCCCCCACTCACGACCGGAAGCGAGGGACGTCGCCCCTGGCGACGGCTCACATCCCGCCGGACTGACCTGCGCCCTGCACCGCGGCGAGCCAGTTGGTCCCAGAGACGTTCGCGTAGCCGAGGCTCACGAACTGGCCGGGGATGATGGCCCCGAGCTGCTCCGGGTGAGCCCGCAGCGTCTGCCCACGCACCGTGATGGTGCCGAGCGCCTTGTTCACCTGGTCCACGGTGCCCGTCAGGGTGCCGTACTGGGCGAAGTTCTGGGTCTGCACGCTGCCCGCCTGGTCCGGCACGATCCAGAGCGCGCCCTGGTAGTTGGCGAAGTTCAGCGCGACGACGTCACCCGGGTTCAGGTTCACGATGTCCATGGGACGCGCGCGCAGCTGCACGTTCCCGCCCGAGCTCGAGATCGAGATCACGCCCCGGTTGAAGTCGAGGCCGTTCACCGTGCCCTGGATCGTGCCCATGGAGTAGGTGTGGCGCTGGGGCGACTGCTGCATCTGCGAGCCACCGAACTGCTGGTTCGACTCTCCAAGCTGCGCCTGCCCCGGTTGCGCCAGCTGCGGCGCTTGGAGGCCCTGCTGGCCGCCCTGGGCCTGCTGACCCTGCTGCGGCTGCTGCTGCTGCTGCTGGGCCTGCGGCTGCTGCTGCTGGGCCGGCTGCTGCTGCTGCTGTTGCGGCTGCTGGGCCTGCTGCTCCTGTTGCTGGGCCTGCTGCTCGGCCTGCTGGGCCTGCTGCTCGCCCTGCTGAGCCTGCTCTTCGGCCTGCTGGGTCTGCTGCTCCTCGGCCTGCTGGGTCTGCTGCTCGGCCTGCTGAGCCTGCTGCTCGGCTTGCTCGGCATCCTGCTCAGCCTGCTGGGCCTGTTGCTCGGCCTCTTCCTGGGCGAGCGCCGGGATCGCGAGGCCGAGCGCCAGCGCGCCCACGCCTCCGGCGACCACTTGCATGAGCCGCCCGAGCGGCCCCACGTGATTCTTGCGCATTTCTATTACCTCCCAAACGTTCAGTGTGCTGGAGAAAGACACAGCACTGAAAGACGTCATGTCTCTCGGTGAGCTGCTGGTTTCGACGTAGCCTGTGCTTCTCGCGTATGCAGGCATTGCCGCCGCAGAATCTGACGTATTAAGATGTGTCTATTCGCCGCGCTCCGAGCGGATCCGTGACACTCCCAACCGCTCAAGAGTCTGGAAGAGCGCAAGAGGCCGGGGCCGCTCGCCTCGTGGCCAAAAGCAGCGCAAGAAAGTTGGCCGCTGGCGCGCGTGCCTCTCGCCGGCTGCGGGGCAGTTCGCTACGCCCGTTTCCCATGTGTTTCCTTCCACTTGCACTCGCAGCCCTGGCTGCGTCCCATCCCGCCTCACCCACCTCGGGCCCGGCCGGTGGATCCGCCGCGTCCACCTCGGCCACGCCGCGATCTGCACCAAGCAGCAGCGAGGCGCGATCGCCCCGAGAAGCCCCGGACCGGGAAGCCCCGGCCAAAGAAGCCAAGGACGCTGAACGCTCGCCGAAGTGGCGGGCCATCGAGCGCGGCGCCTTCGAGGCAGCCGCGAGCCTGCCCGCCAAAGACGCCGAGGAGGACCTCTACCTGAGCGGCGCCGCGCGCCTCGCCCAGCACGATCCGGACGGCGCCGCCAAAGTCCACGCGCAAATGACCGCCGGTTCCCGCCTCGGGGCGGACCTCGCTTGGCAGATCGCGCACGCCAAGAAGGACCCGCGCGAGATCGCGGCCACCAGCAAGGAGCTCTGCGCGCTCGGCGACCCCACCGGCCGCGCCTGCGTGGACGAGGAGTTCTACGGCGGCCGCGTCGTGCGGAGCGTCGCCGTTCGGCACGCGGACACCGAGGTGAAGCTGGCGCCGAGCGCCCCCTTCCCGCTCACCCTGGCGCGCATCGGGCAGGTGCAGACGGGCGTCATCATCGACACGGGCGCGAGCCAGACGGTGATCTCCCGCTCCCTCGCGGAGCAGCTCGGGCTCGCCCTCTCGAAGCGCTCCTTCCCCATTGGCGTGGTGGCGGGCGCGGGCGTGGCGGAGGCGCACCTCGCGGTGCTGCCGGAGCTGTGGGTGGGCAACACGCAGATCACGACACTGCCGGTGCTGGTCGTCGATCTGCCGAACCTCGACCAGAGCGCCATCCAGGTGATCCTGGCGCCCCATCGGGACCTCGAGGGGCTCGCCGTGGAGATCGACTTCGCGAAGCACCAGCTGCGCATCCGTGACGAGGCGCCCGAGGCGGGCCCTGACGACGTGATCGTCCCCTACCTGCAGGCGGGCTTCGACCTCGTGGTGCCCGCGAAGGTGGGCAACGGCGAGGACGCGCTCTTCTCCTTCGACACCGGCATGGAGCAGGCCTTCGCGCTCTCGAAGGAGTACGCGGGCAAGCTCCC
>CAZCWA010000543.1:0-3481 GCA_964502265.1 uncultured Myxococcaceae bacterium
TCGGCGAAGAGGGGCTTTCGCGCTCCGTCGTCGTCTGCGCCACCTCGGACCAGCCGTCGCTGGTGCGTCTGCGCGCCGCCTACGTGGCCACCGCGATCGCCGAGTACTTCCGGGACCGGGGCGGCAACGTGATGTTCATGCTCGACACGGTGACCCGCCTGGCGCGGGCGCAGCGCGAGATCGGACTTGCGGTGGGTGAGCCGCCGGCGCGTCAGGGCTACCCGCCGTCGGTTTTCTCCATGCTGCCGCGGATCCTCGAGCGCACCGGCAACTCGGACAAGGGCTCGTGCACCGCCATCTACACGGTGCTGGTGGCGGGCGGTGACATGGAGGAGCCCATCGCGGACGAGGTGCGCGGCATCCTCGACGGTCACTTCATCCTCAACCGCGCCCTGGGCGAGCGGAACCAGTGGCCGGCGATGGACGTGCTCGCCTCGCTCTCGCGCGTGATGAGCGGGATCGCCTCGCCGGAGCACAAGCGCGCCGCGGGCAAGCTGCGCGAGACGCTGGCGACGTACGAGAAGCAGCGCGACCTCATCCTGCTCGGCGCATACGTGTACGGGACGGACCCGAAGACGGACTACGCGATCGACAAGTACGAGGAGATCATCGCCTTCCTCAAGCAGGCCACCGAGGAGAACGCCGACTTCGAGGAGACGGTGCAGCGGCTGGTGGACCTCTTCTCCGACGCATGATGGGGGCCTGAGCGATGTCCACCTACCGGCTGCAGACCCTGCTGGAGATTCGTGAGCGCGCCAAGGAGGCGGCGGAGGCGGCGTTCGCCGAGAGCCTGCAGGCGCTGGCGAAGGAGAAGCAGGCCCTGAAGGCGCTGGAGGAGGACCTCGAGCGGCGGAAGGCGGAGCGCAAGGAAAAGGTGGCCGCGTACCTCATGGAGGTGATGCAGAAGGGCGCGGGCGCCGGCGGGCTGAACATGATGCACCGGTTCGAGGGGCGCCTGAAGGACGAGGAGGCGCAGGTCGCGCTGGAGATCGAGCGGCAGAAGGACGTCGTCGCCGAGGCGGAGCGCCTGGTGGAGCAGCGCCGGATGGAGATGGCCGAGGCCGCCAAGGAGCTCAAGGCGATCGAGAAGCACAAGGAGACGTGGCAGGCGCAGCGCAAGAAGGAGCGGGAGATGCGCGAGGATCTGGTGCAGGAGGAGATCGGCAACACCCTTCACCTGATGCGGAGCCGCAAGTGAGCCGGGTCGACGACGATCGGCAGGCGGCGCGGCTCGCGGAGAGGATCGCCCAGGAGAAGCGGCTCGCGGAGGATCGGACCGCGAAGAAGCAGGAGGGCGAGAGCGCGTTCTCGAAGCTCCTGCAGAAGGGCGGTCAGGAGAAGGCGCAGCTCCAGAAGGGGCAGCAGAACCAGCTCCGGGACGGGCAGGCGCGCGCGGGCGACGTGAAGGACGCGGACGCGAACCTGCTCGCGCAGACGGCGGAGTCGCAGAAGGACCAGGCCACCACGCGCGGCAACCACCAGCGGGCGGATCTGCGGAAGGGCGCGGCGGCGTTCGGCGAGAAGCTGCAGCAGGCGCGGGCCGGTGAGGGCGAGCGGGCCTCGGAGAGCCGCCTGGCGGACGGTGGGCGCGAGCAGGTGGCGGTGGGCGGAAGAACGCAGGACCAGCAGACCACGGGCGCGCGGGCGGAGGGCAGGCGGGACGATGCGCGCAGGACGGACGAGGCGCACGAGGAGCGCGGCACCTCGCTTCGCGGCGGCAGCAGTGCATCGGGCGGCGCGCGCGGTGCCGGCAGCGGCGGCAAGGCGGACGGGCTGCGCAGCGACGCGGACGGCGGCGGCGGCAAGGGCGCGGGCGGTGACGGGAAGGGCGGCGGCAAGGAGGGCGGGGCGGGCTCGGAGCTGGCGGCGGGCTTCCGCTTCAACCCCGCGCTGATGGCGCCGGTGCCGGTGGCCCAGCCGAAGGAGAACCGGGGCTCGGAGAAGCTGCGCGCGCTGGCCAACGAGATCGCGCAGAAGATCGTCCAGAGCGCGCGGGTGGGCACCAACGCGGCGGGCCAGGCGGAGTTCCAGATCGACCTGCGCTCGAACGTGCTGGCCGGCCTGTCGATCAAGGTGAGCGGCGGCAACGGGAAGATCCGCGCCGTCTTCTCCGGCAACGATCGCGAGGTGCTCAAGCTCATCCGCAACGAGAGTGAGTCGCTGAAGGCGGCGCTCGGCGGGCGGGGCCTGAAGCTGGAAGAGTTCCGGATCGAGGAGCGCGCTTGAGGCGAGGCGGTGACGGGACGGACCGGACGGTGATGGTGTCTCAGCCCGCGTTCACGCCCTCGGGGCGCGCGTGGCGGCCGTTCACCTTCAAGGGCCTCGAGCGGGTGACGCAGGCGCAGGCCATCCTCACCGACAAGCTCGAGTGGCTGGTGCCGTCTGCGTCCGCGAGCGGCCGGGTGGACGGGACCGTCATCGCCCGGTTGAAGGAGCTCTTCGACGTCGAGGCGGATCTGCTGGTGGACACGGTGCAGACGCTTCGGCCGCAGGACCTGCGCCGTCACGTGGCCGAGCCCACCTTCCTCGCCACCCTGGCGCCGCTTCCGCACAAGACGCGCGGGTTCATCGAGGTGGAGCTGGGGCTGGCGCACGCGGCGATAGACCTGCTGCTCGGCGGCGCCGGCGAGGCGATGGCGCTGCGGCCCCTCACCGACATCGAAGAGGGCGTGATGGGCTTCGTGGTGCTCGAGGCCCTGCGGGCGCTCTCGCCGCACGTGGACCCGGGCCTGCCGCGCCTGCGGATGGAGACCGTCGTCCGCGGCGTGGACGAGGTGCTGCAGCTTCTGGGCGACGAGCCGAACGTGGCGGTGGTGCAGTTCAAGTGCGTGCTCGGGCAGCACTCCGGGTTCATCCGGCTCTTCATCCCCTCCACCGTGCTCACGCTCGCGTCGCCGCCGGACATGGCGCCCGAGGCCCGCGAGCGCAGGCGGCAGCGCATCTCCCGGCACGTGGGACGGCTCACCGGCGTGAAGACCAGCTTGCGCGCGGAGATCGGCCGGGCAGAGGTGGGCGCGCGGGACCTGGCCACGCTGCGCCAGGGGGACGTGGTGCTCTGCGACGAGCTCTCGGTGCGGACGGACCGCGGCGAGGGCGGGAGCGCGGAGCTGCGCGTGGGCATGGGGCTGGTGGGCCGCATGGACGCGGAGGTGTTCGTCGAGGACGGGCACTACAAGGCGCGGGTGCAGGGCTTCGTCTTCGGAGAGCCGGCGCGGCAGAACGTGCCCATGGACGAGGGGCTCGCGGAGGCGGCGCTGGACGGCGCGGCGGACGCTGCGGCAGACGCGGACGCGGACGGAGGCGCCGAGCCGGGCGCGAACGGACCCGGACCCGCAGCAGGCGACGGCGCGGATCACACCTTCGACTCGGGATCGGACCTGCACGACGGGCCGATGGGGGACGAGGACAACACCAACCCCAGCGGGTCACGACACCTCTCGGAGAGGATGCCTTTGGACGAGACGATTGGAGAGGGCAGCGA
>CAZCWA010000544.1:0-3480 GCA_964502265.1 uncultured Myxococcaceae bacterium
CAGCAGCACGCCGAGCAGCGGATCCAGGACTTCGCCAGCGCGCAGCTCGCCGAGGACACCGGTTGGCAGGGACTCGTGGACGCCACCACCGAGATGCAGACCTCCACCGCGACCAACCTCGAGAACGCCAAGACCCAGCGCGACGCCGACCAGGCCGCGTGCCCGAAGATCAACTTCTGATCTCGACCCGCGCCGGATGAGGGCTGTGGCCCGGGTTCTTCAAGCGCCTGGGCCGGCCGACAACAGGAGGGTGCTCCGAATCGCTCGGGGCACCCTCTTCTGCGTTTCATCCGTGCCAGATGAGGGCTGTGGCCCGGGTTCTTCAGGCGCCTGAGCCGGCCGACAGCAGGAGGGTGCTCTGAATCGCTTTGGGCACGCCCTTCTACGTTTCATCCGCGGATGAGGGCTGTGGCTCGGGTTCATCGAGCGCCTGGGCCGGCCGACAGCAGGAGGGTGCTCCGAATCGCTCGGGCCACCCTCTTCTGCATTTCAAAGGGGGGAAGGCGACGCCCGGACGCACCCGGGTGAACCGGTGGCCTGAAACAACCCCGGGCGCCCAACCCGTGCAGGATCAGGCGCCCGATTTCAGGAAAGCGCGGCTGCCGGGACGGGGCGTCGGTGGCGCGACGGTGCGCGCCCGGGCGACGGCGCCCTCTCAGCCCGCGGCCGACACGTCGTCGTTGGCGGCAGCGACCTCGCGGAGGCGGACGCTCACCTGCTTGGAGACGCCGGGCTCCTCCATGGTCACGCCGTACAGCGTGTCGCCGATCTCCATGGTGCGCTTGTTGTGGGTGATGAGGATGAACTGCGAGGTCTGGCTCATCTCCCGCACCATGTCGTTGTAGCGGCCCACGTTGCCCTCATCGAGGGGCGCGTCGACCTCGTCGAGGAGGCAGAACGGGGTGGGCTTGATGAGGAAGATGCCGAAGATGAGCGCCACGGCGGTGAGCGCCTTCTCGCCACCGGAGAGCAGGCCCACGCTCTGCAGCTTCTTACCCGGCGGCTGCGCGACGATCTCCACGCCCGGCTCCTGACCGGGGCCATCGTTGGTGAGCAGCAGGCTCGCGCGTCCACCACCGAAGAGGCGCGGGAACACGGCCTGGAACTTCTCGTTCACGATGTCGAAGGTCTGCTTGAAGCGCTCGCGGCTGGTGGCATCGATGCGGGTGATGGCCTCCTCGAGCTGCGCGAGGCTCTCCTCCAGGTCGAGCTTCTGGCGGGTGAGGTGCTCGTGCCGGCCGGAGAGCTCGGCGGCCTCGTCGATCGCCGCGAAGTTCACCTCCCCGAGCTTCTCCAGCGCCGCGCGCAGCTCCGCCAGGTGTGCCTCGCTCTGGGCGTCCAGGGGCGCCATGAGGTGGTAGCGGTGCAGCTCTTCGGCGAGCTCGGTCTGGTGCCGCTGCCGGATGCCGTCCTGCAGGTGGTTCAGCTCGAGCGCGAGCTCCCGGCCGCGCATGGAGGCCTGTGAAAGCTCCTGCACCAGGCCTTCGACCTCTTCCCGGCGCGCGCGCCAGGCGACGTCCAGCTCGCGGATGGTGGCGGCGTCGGCGGTGTGCGCTTCCCGCCGCTGTCCAAGGGAGGTGGTCTTCTGCTGCAGCGCCTCGGCCCGATCCCCCAGACCCGCGCGGGTCTCTTCAATGCGGGAGAGGAGCTGCGCCGCGTGGCCCTCCGCCTCCTCCACGGCGGCCAGGAGCCGGGTCTGGCGCAGCACCAGCTCGTCGCGCTGGGACCGCAGGCCCTCCAGTTCCTTGCGCGCCGACGCGCCCCGCTCGCTCGCTGAGGCCACCTTGATCTGCAGCTCGACGACCTCCGACCGTCGCGCTTCGAGCTGTCCGGCGATCGCCGCCTGCTCCTCAGCCAGGGCCGCGCGCTTCTCTTCCCGCTGCGCCCGCTCCGCCTGGCTCTGCGCCACCTCTCCGCGACGCTCCACCTCCTCGGTGGCGAGGCCGGAGAGCTGAGCGGTGAGATCCGCCACCTCGCGATCGATGGACCCGAGCCGCTCGCGCACCCGCGAGAGCTCCTCACCGGCCCGGTGGAGATCCTTCTCCTCGGTGGCCAGACGCAGCTCCTCGGCGTGCTGATTCTTGGAGAGCCCCTTGAGCACCCCCTCCACCTGCCCCATCTGCTTCTGCAGGGCGTAGTGCCGGGTGAGCGTCTCGTTGTAGCGGCTCTCGACCGAGGCGACCTCCTCGGCCAGCTCCGCGAGCTCGCGCTTCTTGTGCAGCGCGCCCACCGCAGGCCCCTCGAGCGCGCCGCCGGTCAGGCTGCCGTCGGTCCGGAAGACCTCGCCCTCCAGGGTGACCAGCGTGCATCCGCGTCCGGTCGACTGGGCCAGCGCCTCGGCGGCCGCGGCGTCGGTGACCACCACCACGTCTCCCAACAGGCGCTCGAGCACCGGCTGGAGCACCGGCTCCACCGTCACCTCCGCCAGCGCGTGGGCCAGGACGCCCGGCGCATCCATGCTCGGAAGCACGGGCGCCTCGGCGGGCCCCAGGTCCACGGGGAGCATCGTCGAGCGGCCCTCGCCGGTGTTGCGCAGGAACTCGAGCAGCTCGAGGCCGACCCGGCGGCTCTCCACCAGGACGTGCTGGAGGCGCTCGCCCAACGCCGCCTCAACCGCGCGCTCGAAGCGCGGGCTCACCGTCAGCACGTCGGCGACGAGGCCGAACACGCCCTGCTCCCGGGGCTGCTCGCCAGCGCGCAGCATCACCGCACGCACGCCACGGTCGAAGCCCTCGTAGTGACGCTGCAGCTCCTCCAGGCTCTGCAGGCGGCTGCGGCGATCGGCCAGCTCCTCACGCAGGGAGATGACGTGGATCTCGTTCTCGGCGAAGGCCTGGCGGGTCCGGTCGAGGGCCTCCTCCTCTTCCCGACGCCGCGCCTCCATCTCGAGCGACGCCTGACGCCCGGCGTCCACCCGCTCGGCGACCTCCTGGCGTGCGTCCTCGAGCGCCTGGAGTTCGGCCTGCAGCTTCTCGCGCTCCTCCGCATGCCGATCACAGCGGGCCTGCAGCTCGGAGCGGCGGCGCGACAGGTTTGCGAGGTTGCTCTCGTGGTTCGCGAGGCGTCCTGCGAGCTGCTCGGAGTTCGCCCGCTCGTGCTCGAGCAACAGCGACAGCTCCTCCTGGCGCCGGGTGCCCTCGGTCAGCGATGCGCGCAGCGTCTCCAGGCGGGCCGCGTCCTCCTTCCAGCCATCATCCAGGCCACTGAGCGCCGCCTCCTGCTGCGCGAGCTGCGCCTCGAGCTGGGTGAGCCGCGCCTCGAGTCCGTCGAGCTCCTCGCGCGCACCGGAGGCCCGGGTCTGGGCGGCCTTCTGATCCGCGTCCCAGTGCGAGAGGCTCTGCGCGTCGAGAGAGGCCTGACGCTCCAGCGCGTGGACCTCCTCCTGCAGCACCCGCAGGGCCTCGGTCTCCGCATCGTGCGCGGCGCGCCGGGACTCGATGTCCTCCTCCATCGCCTTCACCGAGGCGAGGGCGGCCTGCT
>CAZCWA010000545.1:0-3454 GCA_964502265.1 uncultured Myxococcaceae bacterium
TCAAAGGGCCTACGTCAAAGGGCCTACGTCCCGAAGAGCTCGGCCACGTCCTGCTCGGTGAGCGACGACGCGATCGCCTCGTCTGCAGAGAGCACGCCGGCGGCCAGCTCGCGCTTGCGCTGCTGGAGCGCAAGGATCTTCTCCTCCACCGTGTTCCGGGTGATGAGCTTGTAGCTGATCACCGCCCGCGTCTGGCCGATGCGGTGGGTCCGGTCGGTGGCCTGGTCCTCCACCGCGGGGTTCCACCACGGGTCGAAGTGGATGACGTAGTCCGCCGCGGTGAGGTTGAGGCCGGTTCCGCCCGCCTTGAGCGAGATGAAGAAGACCGGCGGCCCGTCCGGGTCGTTGAACTGGTCTACCTTCGACATCCGGTCGCGGGTGCGGCCATCCAGGTACATGTACTTGATGCCCCGCGCGTCCGCGTCCTGCTTGAGCAGCTCGAGCATCTCCACGAACTGGCTGAAGACGAGCGCGCGGTGGCCCTCGTTCACCAGCTCCTCGAGGAGCTGTCCGAAGCGCTCCAGCTTGGCCGAAGGCGGCAGAAGCGTCCCCGGCGGCAGCTTGAGCAGGCGCGGATCGCAGCAGACCTGGCGCAGCTTCATCAGGGCCGCGAGGATCGACACCCGCGAGCGCTTGAAGCCCACCTTGTCGATCTGGTCGTAGACCTTCTTGCGGCTCTCCTCGAGCACCTCGCGGTAGAGCGCCGCCTGTCCGGGCTCCATCTCGCACCAGGCCACGGCCTCCGTCTTGGGCGGGAGGTCCTTGGCCACCTCGGTCTTGAGCCGGCGGAGGATGAAGGGGTGGATGCGCCGCCGCAGCCGGTCGCGCACGCCCACGTCGCCCTGCACCTGGATGGGGTGCTCGTAGCGCTCGGAGAAGGTGGACGACGAGCCGAGGAAGCCCGGCATCAGGAAGTCGAACAGGCTCCACAGCTCCGCCAGCCGGTTCTCCAAAGGCGTGCCCGTCAGCGCCAGCCGCTGCTCGCACGGGAGCGACTTGCAGGCCTGCGCGGTGGCCGAGTCCGCGTTCTTGATGTTCTGCGCCTCGTCGAGGATCACGTACCGGAAGCCGACCTTCTTCAGCTCCTCGATGTCCCGGCGCACCAGCGCGTAGGAGGTCAGCACCAGGTCCGCGTCCTTCAGCGACTCGGCGTGCTCCTTGCGGTCCTGACCGTGCCAGACGATCGTCGTCAGGCCCGGGGTGAACTTCTGCGCCTCGCGCTCCCAGTTGGCGAGCACCGAGGTCGGCGCCACCACCAGCGAGGGCTTCTTGCCCTCCTCGTTGCGCACCTTCTGCATCAGCGACAGGGCCTGCACCGTCTTACCGAGGCCCATGTCGTCCGCGAGGATGCCGGAGAGGCCGTGCCGGTGGAGGAACCACAGCCACGAGAGCCCCGCCTCCTGGTAGTGGCGCAGATCCGCCTGAAGGCCCTCCGGCTTCCCCACCGGCGGGATGCCGTGCGAGTCCTGCAGCTCGCGGATCGCCTGGCGCGCCTTCGCCTCGACCTCGAAGTTCTCGTCGAGGTCCACCACCATGCCCAGCGCCGCGGCCTGGTAGAGCGGCAGCCGCGTCCGCTGGCGGCCGGGCATCGCGCCGGCCTCCTCCAGCAGATCCGCCGCGCGCTGCAATTCGTCGCGGTCCGCCTCGGCCCAGGTGCCGTCCTTCAGCGGGACGAAGCGCCGCCCGGACTCGAGCCACATCCGCACCGCGCCCAGATCCACCTGCTGCTCGTCGGTCTCGAAGGTGGCGTCGAGCTCGAACCAGTTCACCCCCGCCATCGAGACCTTCACCCGCGGCTTGAGCTTCTTGCGCAGCCGGACCTTCGGCGGCTCGGCGGTGAAGACCTCCCACTCCTTCGGCAGCGACTGCAGCCCCTTCGTCCAGAAGGAGAGCGCGGTGTCGTCCGCGGCCTCGAAGGTGCCCTGCGCGGGATCGAGCCGGAAGCCCAGCTCCAGCAGGACGCGGCCGGCGTTGCGCTCCTCCTCCTCGCGGCGGCGGTAGAGCTTGCGCGAGGCGCCGTCCTCCGAGGCCCCGCTCGCGTAGCCGAGGTGCCGCGCCTCCGGGTTCACCGCCACGGTGGTGTGCCCGTACTTCGCCGCGAGCTTCGCCTTCACCCGCTCGGGGTTGCCCTCCAGCGTGAGGAGGAACTTCGGCTCGGCGGTGTCGTCCACGTCCACGCCCTCGGCGGCCAGCCCGAGGCGGAAGCGCGGCAGGTGCGCGGCGAAGAAGGAGAGCACCCGGTCGAGCTGATCGTCGGCGAACGCCATCGACGGCTCGAGCAGCCACTTGCGCAGAAGCCGCGGGGGAAACTCCGGATCCACGTCGTAGAGGTTCTGCCCGTGCAGCGCGTAGGTGCGCCGGCCCGAGAGGAGGATGACGTCCTTGAGCTGCACCGTCTGCCCATCCGGCAGCGCCAGCTCCAGCCGCGCGAGCGACCGCCCGTCGCCGGTCTCGAGGTGCACCTGCGCGCGCGCCTTCTCCTCGGGGAACTGCAGCGCGGTGCCGCGGTAGATGACCTTGCGGTCCCGCAGCAGCTCCACCAATTCGGAGAGGTCCTCGTCGGTGACCATCAGCCGCGCGTCGTAGCGCTGGTCGAAGCGGGAGAGCGCGAGGAACACCCGCTCGTCCGTGGGCGAGATGCGAAGGCCGGACGTCAGCGCCCGCTTCACGTTCACCGGCCCCTTGGCCTGCTGATCCACGCGGCGCACGTCCACCGTCCACTGCCGCTGGCCGGAGCCGGTGGCGGGGGTGAGCCGGTAGAGGAAGTCGTGGTCCGGGACCGACGACAGCCCGAGCCAGTTCTCCAGCTTGGCGAGTCCGGGCAGCGCCACCGGATCGTAGGCGGGCGCGGGCGCCGGGCCATCGTCCTCCTCGGCGCCGGCGGGACCGTCTCCGGTGGCCATGGCGGGGGTGCCGTTCACCACCGAGCCCTCGGGAGGGACGGGATAACCGTTGGCGCGCTCGGCCTCGGCGTTGGCCTGGGCGACGCGCTGGTGCGCGGTCTTCACGCGGGCGCGGTAGAGCAGGCCCACCGCCACCACGTGCACGCAGTGGCCTTCGGGGGTGTGCGTGCCGCAGGTGCAGGTGGAGGAGAGCTTCCCCTCCTCGGGCCAGATGGCGACGGAGAAGCGATCTCCGGAAGGATCGGTGACGGTGCCGGCGACGCGGGTGCCGGAGCGGGAGAGGCCGGAGACGCGGCGGCCGGCGGCGTAGGACTTGCCGGTCTGAAAGGTCTCGGCAGGGACCTCCTCGCGGAGGCTGCGGACCCACTCGGCATCGTCCCGGGTGAGCTGGATGTCTGTCTCGGTGACGTTCACGGGGATCCGGGCCATTAACACGGGTGCTTCACCGTGGCGCCCTAGAAGTCACCCCGCGACGCACGCCCGCCTGCTCCGGCTGAATACGAGTCGACGCTTTGGGCTCTCCCGGCTGCTGTTCGTGCAGCTCACGGCAG
>CAZCWA010000546.1:0-3440 GCA_964502265.1 uncultured Myxococcaceae bacterium
GGCGTGAGCCTGCTGCCGATCTCCTATTCGCGCGCCACGCCGGACATGCCGCGCGCCCGCCAGGCGATCGAGACCATCCAGCCCGAGGCGCTCGTGCAGGCGGAGGCGGTGTGTCCCACGCGGGTGCCGCTGCAGCGCATCGCGCGCTACCTCGAGGGCCGGCTCGCGCAGCTCGACGCGCTCGGTGGGACCGGGACCGCCCCTTGAGCCTGCAGCCCGTCAGCGCAGACCGCCTGCCTCCTCCGGCGGAGGCCGCACGTGCCGTCGGCGCCGAGCTGTCGCGCACGCTGGAAGGCCGCGTCTCCTTCGACGAGCAGGACCGGCTCTCGTACTCGCGCGACGTGTGGCCCAAGGCGCTGATCTGGATCCGGCAGGGGAAGATCCCGCCGCCGCCGGACGCGGTGGTGTGGCCGAAGGACGAAGAAGAGGTCGCGCACGTCATCCGCACCGCGCGCGCGAACAAGCTGGCGGTGATCCCCTTCGGTGCAGGCTCCGGCGTGTGCGGCGGCGTGGTCGCGCTCCGGGGCGGCATCGCGCTGGATCTGAAGAAGCTCGAGCGCGTGGACGAGGTGGACCGCGCGCGGCGCACCGTGTTCGCGCAGGCCGGGATCATCGGCGAGGTGCTCGAGCGCCGGCTCAACGCGCAGGGCTACACGCTCGGGCACTTCCCCTCGTCGATCTACATGTCCACGCTCGGCGGCTGGCTGGCGGCGCGCAGCGCGGGTCAGTTCTCGAGCCTCTACGGCAAGATCGAGGACATGGCGCTCTCGGTCCGCGCGGTGCTGGGGACCGGCGAGCAGGTCGTCACGCCCGAGCGGCCGCGGCGCGGACCGGACCTGGCGCAGCTCCTCATCGGCTCCGAGGGCACGCTGTGCGCGTTCACCGGCGCCACGCTCCGGGTGCACCCGCTGCCCGAGCACCGCGCCTTCCGCGGCATCCGCTTCTCCAACGTCCCGGAAGGGCTGGAGGCCATCCGCCGCATCTTCCGCGCGGGGCTGCGGCCGTCCGTCGTCCGGCTCTACGATCCCTTCGACACCGCGCTGGTGGGCAAGGGCGGCGGGCACCACAAGGAGCGCACGCCGCCCTCGTTCCGGAGCACGCTGCGCTCGGAGCTGTTGCCGAAGGTCGCGCGCAGGCTGGCGCCATCGACCCTCGGCCGGCCCAACCTGCTCAACCGCGCGGCGCATCTGTTCCGCGACTGCCGGCTGATCCTCGCGTTCGAAGGTGAGGAGCGGCGCGCCGTGCGCGAAGAGGCGGCGGCCCGCGCGATCTGCCTGCGCGGCGGTGGCCAGGACGAGGGTGTGCAGCCGGGGCTGGACTGGTACCGAGAGCGCTACAGCGTCTCGTACAAGATGTCGCCGGTGCTGGACTCGGGCGCGTTCGCGGACACCATGGAGGTGGCGGCGACGTGGGACCGCGTGCTCGACGTCTACGACCGCGTGCGCGCCGCCGTTTCGCCGCTGGCCTTCGCCCTCTGCCACTTCTCCCACGCGTATCCGGAAGGGTGCTCGCTCTACTTCTCCTTCGCGGCCTCGGCCGCCGGAGACGAGGCGCAGGAGGCGCGCTACGACGAGCTGTGGCGGGTGGGACTTGCCGCTGCGCTGAGCGCGGGCGCCACGGTGAGCCACCACCACGGGGTCGGCCTGCTGAAGGCGGCGCAGCTCCAGCAGGAGCTCGGCGAGGGACGGCGCATGCTGCAGGCGCTCAAGCGCGCCTTCGATCCGGACGGGATCATGAACCCGGGGAAGCTGGGGCTGTGAGCGCCGCGCTGCACGAGAGCCTCCGGACGATGCTGGGGGACAGGTTCGATCCGCAGACGCGCCTGGCCCGCCCGGCCGACGAGCGCGAGCTGATGGAGGCGCTCCGGGCCCTGCGCTCGCACGGCGGGGTGCTCGGCCGGGACGTCGTGATCTCCCGCGCGTCGCTGACCGGGATGGGCCCGGTGGACGTGAAGAGCGGTGTGGCGCAGGCCGGCGCAGGCGTGACGCTCGGCGCCCTGGAGGAGGCGCTGCGGCAGAAGGAGCTGAGCCTCGGGCCGCTGAGCCCGTCGGTGCGAGACCTCACGGTGGCGGACTGGCTGGAGGGGCCGTGGGCGGGGCTGCGCGCGGTGCCCGGAGGCGCCCTGGAGACAGCGTGCCTCGCGCTCGAGGCGGTGATGCCGGACGGGCTGCGCTTCTCCTCGCGTGCGAGTCCGCGCAGCGCTGCGGGGCCGGATCTGGATCACCTCTTCCTCGGCGGCGAGGGCCGGTTCGGGCTGCTGCTCTCCGCGACGCTGCGCGCCTTCGACAGGCCGCGCGCCCAACGCGAGGTTCAGTACGCGTTCGACTCGGTGGCGGCGCTCGTGAACGGTGTGCGCGCAGCCATCGCAGCGCGCGTGTGGTGGGAGCACCTCGTGCTGGCCTTTCACGGCGGCGGGCGCTGGAGCGCGTGGGGCCGGGTGATCGGTTCGGCCGAGGGTGTGGAGCGCGATCTGGCCAGCGCGGGCGATGCGTTCGTCTCCGTGGGCGGAAGGCCGCTGAAGCCCTCGGTGCCCTCGGTGCCCGCGTCGAGCGGTGGCCACGTCGAGCACGAGCTCTCGTGGGAGGCACTCGCCGGCGCCTTGAACGAACATTCAGGTTCTGCTTCCGCCGCGTGGACGGTATGGCGTCCCGGCCTGGAGTCGGTGCTGGTGACGGAACGTGTGCGAGGTGGCCTCCCGATGAAGCGCTCACCGTGGACGGAGGACGTGCTCCTGCGCGCGCTGGGCGAGGCGGACCCCGCCGGCGTGATGGGGAGCGGAACGTTGGGAGGCCGGCCGTGAAGCCCGAGGAGACGAACCACCGGCAGGCGTACGCCTACTGCGCCTACTGCCCGAAGGTCTGCCGCTTCGCCTGCCCGGTCTCGGACGCGACGCAGAGCGAGACCACGAGCACCTGGGGAAAGATGACGGAGGCGTTCCTCGTCACCACGGAGAAGCGCTCCCTCGAGCCGAGCGGCGCGAAGGCGATGTACGCCTGCACCGGCTGTATGCGCTGCCGCACGTACTGCCGGCACGAGAACGAGGTCGGCTTTGCGCTCTTCTCCGCGCGGCAGCAGGCGGTGGATCGGGAGCTGGAGCCGGCGGGCGCGAAGTCCACCCTGAAGACGTTCGCTCAGCACGGCAACCCGTTCGGACGCAGCCTCGCGGAGCTGGTGCAGAGGACGCAGGCGCCGGTGCGCTTCCACCTCTTCCCCGGCTGCACCACGCTGGTGAAGCGCCCGGACCTGGTGGAGGACGCGGTGGCGGTCGGCGAGGCGCTCGGCGCGCCGATGGGAACCAGCAAGGCCGCCTCGCGCTGCTGCGGCTATCCGCTCTACGCCGCGGGGGATCTGCGGAGCTTCACCGAACACGCGCAGGGCATGGCGAAGGCGCTCGACAGCTACAGCGAGCTGGTGGTGCTCGATCCGGGCTGTGCGTACAC
>CAZCWA010000547.1:0-3438 GCA_964502265.1 uncultured Myxococcaceae bacterium
GCGAGGTGCTGGTGATGACCGCCGCCGGGGACGAGTACCACGACAAGGCGAAGTCCCGGCTCGCCCGGCTCGAAGGCCGGTAGCGTGAGCAAGGGCCCCCCGCCCCGGGGCGCGCCGCGCGGCGGTGACCAGGGCGATCTCTTCGGCGGGAGCCGGCCGGCGCCCGCTCCCGGTCCCGTCGCCGCGACCCCCACGCCTCCTCCAGCGCCCACGCCCGCGCCGAAGGCCGAGCGTCCGGTGCTCTCGGTGGGCGAGCTGACGCGGCAGATCAAGGGCACGCTGGAGCGCGGCTACCCGAGGGTGCTGGTGCGCGGCGAGGTCTCCGGCTTCCGCGGACCCAACGTGCGCGGGCACCTCTACTTCAGCCTCAAGGACAAGGACGCCTGCCTCGACACCAAGGTGTGGGCGAGCGTGGCGGCGCGGATGAAGTTCCGGCTCCGCGAGGGGATGGAGGTCCTGGCCGAGGGCTCGGTGGACGTCTACGAGCCGCAGGGCCGGTACTCGCTGGTGGTGAACCGGCTGGAGCCGGTGGGCGAGGGCGCGCTGGCGGTGGCGTTCGCGCAGATGAAGGAGCGGCTGCAGGCGGAGGGGCTCTTCGGCGAGCGGCGGACGAAGCCACTGCGCGAGGTGCCCTTCCTTCCGCGGCGCATCGGCGTGGTGACGAGCGTGACCGGCGCGGCGCTGCGCGACTTCCTCCGGGTGCTGCACACGCGCCACCCGCGGCTGCCGGTGCTGGTGGCGGACGCGCGGGTGCAGGGCGAGGGCTCGGCGCGCGAGGTGGTGCGGGCCATCGAGCGGCTCTCGCGCACGGACGTGGACGTGATCGTGGTCACCCGCGGCGGCGGCAGCGTGGAGGACCTGTGGACCTTCAACGAGGAGAGCGTGGCCCGCGCGATCTTCGCCTGCCCGGTGCCGGTGGTCTCGGCCATCGGCCACGAGGTGGACTTCACCATCGCGGACTTCGTGGCGGACCTGCGCATGCCCACCCCCTCGGCGGCGGCGGAGCGGCTGGCGCCGGTGCTGCGAGACCTCGAGCTGTCCCTGCGGACGGCGGAGAGCCGGCTGCGCAAGGCGGCCGAGCGGCACGTGCTCGCGGATCGCCAGCGGCTCGAGCGGCTGCACGCGCGGCTCGGGGATCCTTTGCGCGCCATCGGCCAGAAGCGGCTGCACCTGTCGGTGAAGGCGGAGAGCCTCGCCCGGTGTGCGCGGCGCGCGGTCACCCTCCGGCGGGAGAAGCAGAAGTCCCTGGCGGAGCGGCTCGCGCGGCATCACCCCCAGGCGGAGCTGCGGGCGAACCGCGAGGCCCTGCGAAAGCTCGACGACCGGCTGCGCAGCGCGATGCGCGAGGGGCTCCGGGCGCGCGCACAGAGGCTGCAGACGGACCGGGATGCGTTGTGGCGGGCCTCGCCGCAGCCGCGGGTGCATGCCTTGAGGCGGCGGCTGGCCGAGCGGGCGGCGCGGCTCGAGGCGCTCGGGCGCAGGCGGCTGGGCGACGAGCGGCGGCACCTGCACGGGCTGGTGGCGAAGCTGGAGGCGATGAGCCCGCTCAAGGTGATGGCGCGCGGGTACTCGGTGACCTTCCGCGAGGACGCGGACGGTGCGCACCTGGTGCGGCGCGCGGCCGAGGTGAAGGCGGGGGACGCGCTGCGCATCCGCCTCTCCTCGGACGGACAGGTGACCGAGGAGATCGCCGCGGTGGTGACCCGGGGGGGATCGTGAGAGAGACGGACGGCATGGCACGCGACGCGAAGGCACAGGGGCCGGAGACCTACGGCGAGGTGGTGCAGCGCCTCGAGGACGTGGTGAAGCGGCTGGAGGGCGGCGAGCTGTCGCTCGAGGAGTCGCTCAAGGCGTTCGAGGAGGGCATCAAGCTGGTGCGCCGCGGCGAGGGCCTTCTGGGCGAGGCCGAGAAGCGCATCGAGCAGCTCCTCTCGGCGGAGGGCGAGGAGCGCTCGGTGCCGCTGGAATTGCCGGCCACGGGTCCCCAGCCGTCCACGCGGGCACAGCCCGCCGGTGCCGCCGCGCCGGGCCGCGGCCGTTCGGCGGGCAGGGGAGCGCCCAGCGCCAGTGCCAGTGCCAACGCGGGCAGCGCGGGACCGTCGTCGCCGCAGCCCCCGCCCCCTGGCCTCGAGGACGACGACGTTCCCTTCTAGGCCCGCGCGCGCGCCGCTGTTATAGGCCGCGGCGATGTCCGGGTTCCTCTCGAGCGACGGCGGCGAGCCGCGCGTGATCATCGTCGAGGACGATCGCGACACCCGCGAGACGCTGGCGGATCTGCTGCGCAGCGAAGGCTTCCACGTGCTGCCGGCGGCGAACGGGCTGAAGCTCATCGCCATGCTGGCGGCGGGGCGCCCGGACCTGATCATCCTCGACGTGAACCTGTCGTGGATCGACGGCTTCGAGCTGTGCCGGTCGGTGAAGCGCAACGAGGACTTCGCGCACATCCCGGTGGTCTTCCTCTCCGGGCGCACGTCCCAGGACGACGTGCAGCGGGGGATGACCTGCGGCGCCGAGGCCTACTTCCTCAAGCCGGTGGACTTCGACCAGATGGTGACGCGCCTGCGGGAGATCCTCGCCGCGCGCAGAGGAGGCGTTCAGTGAGCTTCGACGCGGAGATGACGCTGTCCCTCATGCGCACGAGGGTGGAGGGGCTTCTTTCCGAGCGCATCGCGCGGCTCGACGGGAAGGCCCCGCCGAAGCTTCTGGAGGCGATGCGCTACTCGCTGCTGGATGCGGGCAAGCGGCTGCGGCCCATCCTCTGCCTCGCGTTCGCGGACGCGGTGGCGCAGCAGAGCCGGGGCGGCGGCGAGGTGGCGGAGGACGCGGCCTGCGCGGTCGAGTACGTCCACACCTACTCGCTCATCCACGACGACCTGCCGGCGATGGACGACGACGATCTGCGCCGCGGCCGGCCGACCTCTCACAAGGTCTTCGGCGAGGCGATGGCGATCCTCGCGGGCGACGCGCTGCTGACCGAGGCCTTCGTGCTCTGCGCGGCAGGCGCGGAGCCTTCGCGGCGCGCGCTGGCGCACGAGCTGGGCTTCGCGGCCGGCGCGGCGGGCATGGTGGGCGGACAGGTCTACGACGTGGCGGATGACCGTCCGGCGGAGCTGGCCTACCTCACGCGTCTGCACCGGATGAAGACGGGCGCGCTCATCCGCGGGGCCTGCCGGATGGGCGTGCACGCGGCGGGCGGGGATGCGGCGGCGCTCGAGGCGGCCACCGTCTACGGCGACGCGGTGGGCCTGGCGTTCCAGATCGCGGACGACGTGCTGGACGTGACTGCCACCTCGGAGCAGCTCGGCAAGCCGACCGGCGCGGACGCGGCGGCGGGACGGCACACCTTCCCGGCGATGCTCGGGCTGGAGGGCGCGCGGAAGCTGGCCGCGGAGCAGGTGGCGCGCGCCATCGACGCGGTGCGGACGCTGGAGCCCGAGC
>CAZCWA010000548.1:0-3438 GCA_964502265.1 uncultured Myxococcaceae bacterium
GGCGCGGCTCACATGAAGGCCGCGCACCGGAACCCTCCGGGCGCGGCCTTTGTGCATCTGGCGGCCGCGGGAGGACGAGCGCGTGTATCACCGCGCTGACGGAGGGGGTCAGAAACTGGGTGTCCGTCTCGAGCAGCGGGTTGATGACGCGCGGCCAATGTCCTCTCCCCGAGCTGCCACGACGCGTGCATCAGCGCGGGCGCACTGGCCGCACGCCTGGTGCGCACGTTTTGCTCGCGCGGGCGTCCTCGCTCATGCCGAGAGGTGCGCCTGCCGGCCGCGACGAAAAGAGGGCTGTCTGGGACACCAGGTGGCGGTGTCGTAAATGGGGCGGCGTCCCGAGCAATTTCGAGGGCTTTTGTGTCACCACGAAGTGCTGTCCCAGGCAGGCGTGTTTCTCGGCCACCCGGAACCCCGGACTGAACCAGAGGCCGGGTAGAGCATCACGGATCGCGCCACCTCCTGCGCAGAGCCTTCCAACTGTCGGTCTCCAGCCTCCTGGGGCCATTGACGGCCCGCTGACGCACATGAACGGTGGTTCATATAAGAATTGGGGCCTAAACCCCCGCCACCACTCGGGAATCTGGCGGGAGGCAATTTTCTGGAGGGGACTCCGAAGGTCTTTGCGGACACTCCGGAACTCCCTGCGGCGTGTCGGAAGCTCGCCCGCGCGTGTCGGAAGCTCGCCCGCGCGTGTCGGAAGGTCCTATCCGTGTGGCGGAAGGTCTCAGCGGGCTGGCGGAAGGCGGCTGCCGCGTGCCGGAAGGAAGTGCGCGGCTGCCGGGGGCCTGGCTGCGGCGCGAGGGAAGGTGCCGGCGTCGACCCGGAAGGTGCCGCCGGGGAAGCGGAAGCGAGCGGCGGCGTGTCGGGGTGCTGCGGCGACGCGGCTCAGGCCACGAAGCGGGGGAGGATCTCCGGGAGCAGCGACAGCCGGGCGAGCAGGAGCGCGCGGTCCGGATCGAGGATGCCGGCGCCCTCCTCGCGGTCGGTCGCGTCGGTGTCGGTGGACGCGCGGGCGATGATGTCGCGGATCTGATCGTTGGTGAGGTCGGGGTTGATGGCCCGCATCTCGGCGATCAGCGCGGTGACCTGTGGGGCGGCGAAGGATGTCCCGTTCTCGTCCCGCCCGCCGACGACCTCGATGTCCGTCCCGTCGATGGCCACGTCGACGTGGTCGCTCGGGGTGGAGAAGACCGCGATGCCGTCTTCTGCTCCGCCGTTGGCCGCGGCCACCACGATCACGTTGTCGTTGAAGAGCACCGAGTCGGTGAAGTCGCCGTCGTAGTCCACGCCCATCCGGTCGAGCCGGTCGAGGAAGCGCCCGGTGTTCCCCGCGGTGACCACGTGGAGGATGCCGCGCGCCTCGAGCTGATCCGAGAGCCCGTCGTAGCGCGCCTTCGCCTCGGCGATCTCCTCGCTCTCCTCGAAGACGCCGTCCACGGTGTCCACGAGCGCCTGGAGGATCTCCGCGTCCTCGGCGTCCCGCGGCAGCCCGAGCTCCTCGGCGAGGTCCGCCTTCTTCTTCGCGTCGCCCTGCACCTCGCGCCACATCTCGTCGGCGATGCGCACCGGGCTGATGCTCTGCGACTGGTTGATGACGTCGACTTCACCCTCGAGCGCGAGCACGCCCTCCATCGCGTTCGAGGTGCTGTCGAGGAAGCTCGTCGCGCGGTGCTCCACGCGCTCCTCCAGGGACGCTCCCGGCGGAGGCCGCGTGGAGCCGGTGCGGATGCGGCGGATCTCACCGTCCTCGAGGCCGCTGTTCTCCTGGACCACGTGCTCCACGTTGTCGCCGTGGGTGACGCCGCCGCCGAAGCTGTCGAAGAGGACGACCCGGTCATCGAACGGGTTGAGCTTCGAGAGGAGCTCGCCGAGGTCGCTCCCGAGCCCGCGCAGCCGCTTCGCTGCCGCCTCGGCCTTCAGCTCGGCCATCCGCTCCTTGAAGGAGGGCAGCTCGAAGCGCTCGCGCAGCCCGGCCTCCAGCGCCACCGGTGGACGCGGCCGCGCCTTGTCCAACTGGTCCGCCGCGCGCGCGAGGCCGCGAGCCACCGCGTTCGGCGCGGGGGAGGAGACTGGGTGAGCCTGCGCCCGCTCACGCGCGCGCTGTGCCAGCCGTCGTGCCGCCTGCGAGATGCTCTGTCCGATCCGTCCGAGGGCCATGCGGACTTGTCGGCGGATGAGCCCTCCGGGTTTCTGTGGTTGTTCCGCCTACCCTCACGGCGCGGTGAAGGTGACGCCGAGCGCGGTGGTCCAGGCGGCGCTCGACAGCGCAGACCATGCGGGCCCGGCTCCGGCGCTGAAGACGAGCCCCTCCCGCGGCTGCCACTGCACGGCGCCGAGCGCGGTGAACCCCATCTCACCCTGCCCGAGTTGCACGCCCGCCTCCGCCAGCACGCGCAGGCCGCGGCGTGCCTCGAAGCCCACCGCGTTGCTGACGGTGGTCGTCCACGCCACCTCCGAGGTGCCGAGGCCGGTGCGGTCCAGCCCCGCGTTCAGGTGGTACTCGAGCCGCCCTGCAGCGAGCGTCATCACCGCCCGCCCTCCGAGGCCATGTCCGTGCGTGCGCGCGTCGAAGCCGGTGGGCGCGAAGTAGTCGAAGCGCAGCGCGAGCCCTCCGCTGTCTCCTTCCGCGCCGAACTCGATCAGCCGCCACTTCATGTCCGCGGCGAGGTCGAAGCTGCTCGACCAGGGCTCTCCGCTCAGCAGCCCGGCGTGCATCGCGCCCACGCCCACCGCGAGGCGGGGGGTGACGCCCACGTGCGCGGCCAGGCCTGCGCCCATGGCGGTCGGTCCGAGCGCGGGCCCGCCGGGCAGCGTGAAGGCGCTCGCCTCCCACTCGATGCGCCCCGGGTCCTGGGTGCCGACGTCGTCGGTCGCCAGCGGGTGTGCGGCGAGGGAGGCCGCGCTCCAGAACAGGACGCCGAGGGAGCTGACTTTGCGAATCATTCTCAGCGCGACTAGCAACGGTCATGCCGGGGCCCGCGGGGGGGGGGGCCCGTAAAACACGCGGGCGGGGGACCCCCCCTTGGGACCCCGCGCCGCCTCGTCGGTTCGCCTGTGGCGACGGAAGTCCGTTGGATCGGACCAGGCAAACCTCTTTCCGTCGCCGGAGTTGCAACGCCTCAGCCATGCGCGCGCCGCCACGGGGGCCATCACCCGGGAGGAGGCGGACGCGCAACGTTTGCCGATCAGCGGGGTTCGCGCGCGCAGCCGTTGCAGGGAGCGCGCGCGTGGGGATCAGCCGTGGCCGACCTTCACCTCGATGGTGCGCGGCTTCGCCTCCTCGCGGCGGGGCACCGAGAGGACGAGGACGCCGTCCTGGAAGGTGGCCTCCACGCGGCCGGGCTCGAAGCCCTCGGGGAGCACGAAGGTGCGGGCGAAGGTGCCGGCGGCGCGGCGCTCGCGCAGGAGGTAACGGCCGTTAACCTCCTTCTCCTC
>CAZCWA010000549.1:0-3437 GCA_964502265.1 uncultured Myxococcaceae bacterium
AGCGGCTGCCATAGACCACGTCCGCGAGCCCGTCCTCGACGGGCTGCACCAGCTTCGGGATGTCGCGCGGGTCGTATTCGAGGTCTGCGTCCTGCACGACCACCACGTCGCCTGTGGCCTCCGCGAAGCCGCGCCGCAAAGCCGCGCCCTTGCCGCTGTTCCTCTCCTGGAAGAGCACCCGGACCGCGTTGCCGTTGGAGGGGGACGCGCCGGGGAGCGCTTCGAGGCCCTGCTCGGCGAGGCGCTGAAGGAACTCGCGGCTGCCGTCGGTGGAGCAGTCGTCGACGATGACCAGCTCCTTGTCGAAGTCGACCGCGACCACGCGGCGGAGGAGCTCGGCGAGCGTGGCCGTTTCGTTGAACACGGGGATGACGAGGGAGACCTTCACGGCGGCGCACAGTACACAGCGGCCGGGGAGGTGGGAGCCCTCCTTTCACTTGCGCGGAGCGGTGCGGTAGTAGGCTTCGCCCCTTCCTTTGGATCCGAACGACCCCATCCACTGCCCGAAGTGCCGCAAGGCCCTCCACGAGCCGGGCAACTTCTGTCCCGCCTGCGGAGAGGACCTGCGCGGGCTGACGCCGACCGCGGACACGCTCAGCGGGCCGTGGGTGGACAGCGTGGTGGACGGCCGCTACCGCCTGCTGGAGAAGCTCGGCGAGGGCGGGATGGGCGCGGTCTACAAGGTCGAGCACGTGCGCATGGGCAAGGTGCTCGCGCTGAAGGTGCTGCGGCCGGACCTCGCGATCGACAAGCGGATGAAGGCGCGCTTCCAGCAGGAGGCGCGGGTGGTCTCGAGGCTCGGGCACCCGAACACGATCCAGGTGTTCGACTACGGCGAGCTCCAGGACGGATCGCTGTTCCTGGCGATGGAGTTCCTGGCCGGACGAGACCTCGCGTGGCTTCTGCGCGCGCACGGGCCGTTCAGCGAGGAGCGCGCCACACGGGTGGGGCTGCAGGTCCTCGCGTCGCTCGGCGAGGCGCACGAGCTGGGCATCGTCCACCGCGACATCAAGCCGGCCAACGTGATGCTGCTGCGAAGGCGGGACGGCGGCGAGACCGTGAAGGTGCTCGACTTCGGCATCGCCAAGCTGATCGATGCGGAGGGCCGCAAGCACATCACCGGCACCGACTTCGTGGGCACGCCGCAGTACATGTCCCCGGAGCAGGGGAAGGGCGAGCCGCTCGATGCGCGCAGCGACCTCTACTCGGTGGCGGCGATGCTGTTCGAGCTGGTCACCGGGAAGGGCCTGTTCGACGCGCCCACCGCGATGGGCATCGTCTCCAAACACATGACCGAGCCGCCGCCGCGCATCGCCCAGGTGGCGCCGGACCGGATGGTGAGCCCCGGCTTCGAGGCGGTGCTGCGCCGCGCGCTGGCGAAGGACCCGGCCGAGCGGTTTCCCACCGCAGAGGCGATGCGGCAGGCGCTCGAGCGCGCTCGGCAGGATCTCCCCGCGACCTTCGGGGACATCACCCCCGCCGCGCAGTACGCCACCCAGGAGGTCGCCAGCCGCGAGGACTTCGACGCCTTCGAGCGGTCGTTGAGGGTGAAGCGCGTGCTCGCGCCGGTGGTGACCCTGCTCCTGCTGGTGGGGATGGGCGCCGGCGGCTGGTTCTGGCTCACGCGCGCCGAGGCGGTGGGGCAGGCGCTCTCCACCGAGGAACGCGAGCCGAATGGAGACCCGCAGACGGCGACCCGCATCCCGTTGGGCGAGCCGGTGCGCGGGATGATCGGCGCGGCGCAGAGCGAGGGGCAGTCGGACCTCGACGTGTTCCGGGTGGACGTGCCAGCGGATGGCGCGGTGAGCGTGTCGGTGACGGGCGTGCCGGACATGAACCTCGTGGTGGGCGTGTTCGGCTCGGACGGGGCGCTGCTCGCGTCCCTGGATGACGGGAGGCTGGGGCAGGGCGAGCGCGTGGACGGGCTGCGCGTTCAGGAGGGCCCGCTGTTCGTGCGCGTGCAGGAGCGACGGCATCCCACCGAGCCCGCGCGTCCGCCGAGAGAGACAACCCAGCACGCCTACACGCTGCGGGTGGAGCACGTGGAGGACGAGGACGGGCGCCTGGAGCGAGAGCCGGAGAACGACAGCCTCGACACCGCGGCGCAGAGCGTCAGCGGCAAGGCCATCCGCGGCTTTACCGGCATGCCGTTGCGGGCTGACGTCGAAACCTTCGAGCAACCGTTGAGTTCGGTGGACGTGTTCCGCATCCCCCTGGTTTCCGGCGGAGCGCGGGTGTGGGCGATCGTGGTGCCTCCCTCCGAAGGAAGGCTCGCGGTGGCGGACGAGCACCGCGTGGAAGCGTGGCGGAAGCGTCGTGCTCCGGGAGTTCGCAATGCGGGCCTGCCCGGGGTGGTCGAGGCGCAGCAGGCCACGCCGGTGCTGGTGCCGCTCGAGGCGGGGACCCACGGCCACGCGGTGAGGGTGTTCCCGATGATGGGAACCGGCGCCGCCGCAGGGCAGGTGGCCGAACCCGGCAGCGCGTACTTCGTGGCCTTCCTGCTGGACGGACGGGAAGGCTCTTTGGAGGGCGTGCTGGACCTGCTCACCGTGCTCGGTCAGCGCGGGCGGGACGAGGCGCGCGCGAAGGTGCTCGAACTCGTGCGCGGGGCGCTGAAGGGATCGCCCCTGCTCTCGGAGCTGAACGCGCGGGCAACCGGGGCAACAGGACAAGCCAGCGCCGGCCCGGAGTAGCCGCGGCCGCAGGCACGCCCCTTTCCGTCCGAATCCGCGCCCGCTTTCCGTCGGCTGGACTGCGTACTCCTCACCGTGCAGCAGCACCAAGTCGGCGCAGGTCTGGCGGCCGCCGGGCAACAAGTGTATACTGGTGAACCTTGCTGCTCGAAAGGGCGGTAGGAAATCCGGGGATGAAGGTGCTGGCCTTGAGCGAGGACCTCACGTTGAAGTAAAGAGAGTCTTCGAGCCAATCCTGGCCGATGAACGTTGGAGGCTTCCTTGGGATGTAAGAACTTGTGGGGGGGGGGTAGTTCTGGTCGCGACGCTGTTCGGCTTCAGCGCGTCAGGTCAGATGTATCCTCCTGCCAACTTCAGCAATGGTACTACCCACGCGGCGAGCTATGGGTTCGTGGAGATGATCTGCGAAGCCGGCACTCCATGTGAGCAGGACGTCTATGTCCCGGTTTGTCCGAAGGACGTCCCGTGCAAGACCGCTGAGGCATTCATCAATGCCTGGTACATGAAGAACGTCGACCCCGAGCACAACAGCTTCAGCCGCGTCCACGTCTACGCGAAGAAGACAGCGTTCGATCCGGTAACTGGGATCGCCACGGTCAAGTTCGGGGCTCGCTTCGACACGGAGCATGAGGGCTTGATCGAGGTCGGCCTCAACTGGGTCGTGATGGGCGACAGCGATGAGTTCAAGCTGACCCCCGCGGCCGCCTCCTGCACGGGAACCACAGCGGCGACGTGCAGCGGGAA
>CAZCWA010000550.1:0-2078 GCA_964502265.1 uncultured Myxococcaceae bacterium
GACCTGCACTGGAAGAACGTGCTCGACGTGTACTCGTGCACCGAGTGCGGCCGCTGCCAGACGCACTGCCCCACGTACATCACCGGCAAGCCGCTCACGCACAAGGGCGTGAACCAGGACATCAAGCGCTGGCTGTGGAACCACGAGACCGAGCTGGCCGACGGGCGCGACGCAGAGGGCAACGCGTGGGAGGTGCCGGCGCTGGTGCCCAACGTGCTCTCGCCGGACACCATCTGGGCGTGCACCACCTGCGGCTGGTGTGAGCAGGCGTGCCCGGTGTTCATCGAGAACGTGCCCCGCCTGGTGGAGATGCGCCGCTACAAGGTGCAGGTGGAGGCGGAGTTCCCGCCCGAGGCACAGCGCGTGCTCGAGGGGATGGAGCGCCAGGGCAACCCGTGGGGCATCGGCCAGGACCGCCGCAGCGAGTGGGCGGACGGTCTCGACCTGCCGCACTGGAACGACGGCAACGGGCCCTACGAGTTCCTCTTCTTCGTGGGCTGCGCGGGCTCGTACGACGACCGGCTGAAGAAGGTCTCCAAGGCGATGGTGAAAATCCTCCGCGAGGCGGGGGTGAGCTTTGCCACCCTGGGGACGGACGAGACCTGCAACGGGGACAGCGCCCGCCGGATCGGCAACGAGTACCTCTTCCAGACGCTGGCGAAGACGAACGTCGAGCTGTTCAACAGCCTCGGGGTGAAGGCGATCATCACGCAGTGCCCCCACTGCTTCAACACCATCCAGAACGAGTACCCGGACTTCGGCGGCAACTACACCGTCATCACCCACTCGCAGCTCGTGAGCCGGCTGCTCAACGAGGGGCGGATCAAGGTCTCGCAGGCGATGGCGGCGATGGGGAAGGGCGCGGGCGCGGGCGGCAACGCGGTGAAGCAGCAGGTCACCTACCACGACCCCTGCTACCAGGGCCGGCACAACGGCATCTACGACGAGCCGCGCGCGGCGCTGAAGACCATCCCCGGCCTGGAGGTGGTGGAGATGCAGCGGGCGAAGCGCGAGAGCTTCTGCTGCGGCGCCGGCGGCGGGCGGATGTGGATGGAGGAGCACCTCGGCCAGCGCATCAACCAGAACCGGGTGAACGAGGCGGCGCTGACCCTGGCGCACGCGAAGGACCCGTCCATCCCCTTCCCCGACGCCACGGACAAGAAGAAGCCCGGCATGGTGGGCGACTACGCCGGCAACGAGGGCGAGGGGATCATCGCGGTGTCCTGCCCGTTCTGCATGACCATGATCCGCGACGGCGTGAACGAGACCGGCCGCGAGGAGAAGCTCAAGGTGATGGACGTGGTGGAGCTCGTCGCCGACGCGATGGAGACCACGAGGCCGCAGCCGGGGCTCACCGTTCCGGGCGCAGGTCCGGACGTGTCGGGCACCGTGACCGGCGCCGAGGCCCAGGCCACCGGCGGGGTGTCCACCTCCGGCGAGAACGCGCGCGCGAAGCCCGCGTAGGACCGCTGCAGCGCCGGGCCCGCTCGGCCCGGGAGTGGGGGTAGACTCCCCGCCATGCAATGCCCCCTCTGTCCCACCCTGCTGATGAAGCTGGAGGTGGGCGGCCTCGAGCTCGACGAGTGCCCGCGCTGCCTGGGCATGTGGTTCGACCCCGGCGAGCTGCAGCGCCTGATGGGCGAGGCGCTCGCCGCCACCCGCGCGATGCCGCAGCGCTACCTGCCGCCGACGGGAGACGAGAAGGTCCCCGCGCGCTCGGCCTGTCCGCGCTGCGTGTCCGGCCGGCTGGTGGAGCGCGACGAGGCCGGGCACCTGCTCGCGGGCTGTGCGCGCTGCGGCGGGTCCTGGGTGCCGGGGACCTTGCTCTCGTACATCCTCTCGGTGGAGGACATCCCCGAGGACCTCGACGAGCTCGAGTCGCTGGCCGAGGTCGGAGGCCCCATCGGAGATCGCCCGGACCTCGCGCCCACGCCGCCTGCGGGAACCCCCGCCCTCGCCGCGCCGGCACCCGTCCCCGTCCCGGTGGCGGTCGAGGCCGCGCCGCGTCCGGCACCCGCGCCGGCGCCGCCGCCACCTCCTGCTCCCGGCTTCGCCCGGCGCGCGGCTACCCCGAAGGC
>CAZCWA010000550.1:2178-3434 GCA_964502265.1 uncultured Myxococcaceae bacterium
CGCCGCCGCCACCTCCTGCTCCCGGCTTCGCCCGGCGCGCGGCTACCCCGAAGGCGCCCACCGGCGCGTGCCCTGCCTGTGGGCACCGGTTCTTCGACGCGGTCCTCCACGAGGGCCAGGGCTTCCACCGCTGCGGCCGGTGCGAGGGGCTCTTCTTCGCGCGCGGGGGGCTGCCCCGGTTCCTCTCCGGCAGCCCGAAGACCTGGAGCCCTCCCGAGTCCCTCGCGTTGCCCGAGCCTCAGGGCACGCCCGCCTGCGCGGCACCGGGCTGTGGCCAGCCGATGAACGTGATGCGCTGGCAGGACCGGCCGGTGCGCATCTGGGCCTGTCAGGGATGCTGGAGCACCTTCGCCTCCGCCGAGGGGGTCCGGCGCCTGGTCGCGCCCGAGCGCTACCTCGAGGAGGACACCCAGTCGAAGCCCGCGATGGCGATGTGGCGCGCGTTCGACACGTTCACCGACTGGCTCTCCCGCGCTCCCATGGTGAACTCGTACCGGGTGTTCGTGCGCCGCTGAGGCCAGCCCCGGGGGAGGTCAGGGGAGCTTCGGCGCCGGGTGCTCCTCGAGGAACTTGCGCAGCGCCTCGCGGGCGTCGTCCTCGAAGAACGGAGCGTGGGCCTCGAGCGCGGCGCGCAGGAACAGCTCCTCCATCTCGTTCAGCGAGCGGTCGGCGAAGGCGGCGCGCAGCAGCGACTCCACCTCGGCGAGGGTGATCCGCTCGTCCTCGTTGGCCGCCCTCAGGCGCTCACGCAGCGTCGAAATGCTCACAGCGCCATCGTAGCCATCTTCCGGTGGCGATCGAGCTTCCGGCCGCGCCGGTGGATCCCATGCCCCATCGCCCACCGGCCGGGCAGGCGCCGTCACATCGATGTCGATGGCGAAGGTGGGGAGCACGGGGTATCTGCGCCGCGTTTCATGGCCGTGTCCTCCCCTACCCCTTCTGCCCGCGCCGGCGGCGCCGTCCAGGCGCTGCGGACGATCACTCCGCCCGACTCGGACGCGGCCACGTTCGTGGTGCGCCTGGGGCGCGCGCTGCACACCCGCGGCATCCCCTCCTACCGGCTCGAGGAGGCGATGCAGGGACTGTCCCGCCGCCTGGGCCTCGAGGGCACGTTCTTCTCCACGCCCACCGCGATGTTCGCCTCCTTCACTGGAGACGTGAAGTCGCAGGTGCACCTCATCCGGGTGGGCAACGGCGGCACCGACCTCGGGCGGCTGGCGGACCTGGACGAGGTCTCCACCCACGTGGCCTCGGGC
>CAZCWA010000551.1:0-3433 GCA_964502265.1 uncultured Myxococcaceae bacterium
AGGGCTACCAGCTCACCTGGATGGACGCGAAGGTGGACGGGTGGGTGGTGACGCCACGGCGCGGGAAGGTGGTGGAGATCAACGCGCTCTGGTTCAACGCCCTGCGCCTGATGGCCGAGTGGTCGAAGCGGATCGGGCAGGGGGACGCGGGCGCGTATGCCGGGCACGCCGAGCGCGCGCAGCGGTCGTTCAACGAGAAGTTCTGGAACGAGCAGGAGGGGTGCCTCCACGACATCGTCGACTGCCTCGATGGCCCATGGAAGGGCGGACCGGATCCGGCGGTGCGGCCGAACCAGGTGTTCGCGATCTCGCCTCGCCACCCGGTGCTGCGCCGCGAGCGCTGGGAGCCGGTGCTGACCAAGGTGGAGAAGACCCTGCTCACGCCGGTGGGCCTGCGGTCCCTGTCGCCGGAGTCACCCGACTACCAGTCGCACTACGACGGCGACCTGCGCGCGCGCGACGCCGCCTACCACCAGGGCACCGTGTGGGGCTGGCTCATCGGCCACTACGTCGAGGCCCGCCTGAAGCTGGATGGAGACAAGGCTTCTGCGCGGGCGCTGCTGCACGGCCTGGAGCAGCACCTCGAGCGCGAGGCCGGCATCGGCTCCGTGAGCGAGATCTTCGACGCCACCGAGCCCTTCCGCGCCCGCGGCTGCATCGCCCAGGCCTGGAGCATCGCCGAGATGCTGCGGATGTGGCTGCGGACCGCCTAGCGACGCAGGATCTCCGGGAACGTCGACTCCACTTCGTGACGCCGCGGCAGGTTCGCCACCGCGCCGAGTCCCTCGGTCACGCGGCTGCCGACAGTGCACGCGAACTGGGCCAGCGCTCGCAGGTCCTCGACCCGAGCGGCTCGCACGGCGACGTCGTCCGCGTAGAGCCGGGTGAGCCCGAAGAGGAAGGCAGCGGTGAACCCATCGCCGGCGCCGGTGGTGTCCACGACCTTCACCTTCGGCGCATCGACCGTCTCGACGCGTCCCTGCCACAGGAACGCCGCGCCCTTCTCCGCGCGGGTGACGATCGGCAGCGGCACGCCGAGCCGGTGCAGCCAGTGGAGCACCTCGCGAAAGTCCTCCGTCCCGGTGACGAAGGGGATCTCCTCCTCCGACAGCTTGGCCACCGTGCACTGCGGCAGGATCCGCGCGATCACGCCTCGCAGCTCGGCTGGGTCCTTCCACAGGTGCAGTCGCAGGTTGGGATCGCAGCAGACGATCCGCCCCGCGGCGCGCATGGACTCCACCATCACGAACACCGCCGTCTGCGCCTCGGGCCAGAGCAGCGAGTTGGTCCCGCAGTGCATCGCCCGCGCGCGCTGCACGAACGGGAGGTCCACGTCCCGCTCCCCAAGGAACTGCTCCGCCGCGCGGTGCCGGTAGAACGAGAAGCTCCGGTCGCCGCTCTCCGTCAGCGACACGAACGCCAGCCCCGTCTTGCCCTCCTCCGTCTGGCGCAGGTGGGAGACGTCCACGCCCTCCCTCTCGAGCGCCCCGCGCAGGAAGTCGCCGAACTCGTCCTTCCCCACGCAGCCCACCAGCGCGGACCGTGCGCCCAGCCGCGAAAGTCCCACCGCCACGTTCGCCGGCGAGCCGCCGCTGCAGCGCGTCCACCGCTCCACCTCCGCCACCCGCTGGCCGGCGCGCTCGGGGAGGAAGTCCACCAGCGCCTCGCCCACGCACACCACGTCGAGTCCGGTCATCAGTCGAGCCCCACCTGCACCATGAACTCCACGCTCTTCAGCTTCCGGCCCACGTGGTGCGCGATGAAGAGGTTCAGGAGATCCCTCGCCCTTCCGCGCTCGAACGCGCCGAGCGGCGTCCGCGCGCCCTCCTGCAGCCCGGCCAAGGACGCGGCCAGCTTCCCCTCCAGCATCACCGCGCCACGCGTCCGCCCCTGGCAGAGCAGGCACACCGCGCCGCCGTGCGATGGATCGAACAGCGCGCGCTCGCCCAGTTGCCCCGCGCAGATCGCGCACGCGGCGAACCGCGGCTGCAGCCCTGCCTGCGCCAGCGCCTCCAGCTCGAAGGCGATGAGCGAGGTCGGTCCCAGCTCCCGCCGCTCGAGGCCGCGCAGGTAGTCCACCAGCGCGTCGAAGAGGACCGGGTGCGGCTCCTGATCGCGCAAGAGCTCGCGGCACAGCTCGAGGCAGTACAGCGCCCGCGCGATGAGGCCCAGATCCGAGCGCAGCCCGTGGAAGGTCTCCTCCACGTCGAACGCGTCCAGCCGCACCGTGCTCCCCCGCCGCTCCACCAACTGCACCCGGCCCAGCGTCGCCGGCTCGAGCGCGCCCGCGAACCTGCGCCGGCTCTTGCGCGCGCCGGCGGCGAACGCGGTGAGCTTTCCTCGCTCGCGGGTGAAGAGCGTGACCAGCCGGTCCGCCTCGCCGTAGTCCAGCGTGGAGAGCACGACCGCGCGCTCGGCGTAACGGTCCACCGCCGCCGCCTACCCGCCCTGCTGCAGCGCCCAGAGGACCACCGCCAGGGCGAGCAGCGCGCCCGCCAGCCCCGCCACCACCGTCCAGGCCCGCTTGCGCCGCTGCCGCTCGAGCTCCTTCGGCGAAGGCTCCACCTCCGGCGCGTTGCCCAGCTCCTCGTAGCGGAGGATCGCCTCCTCCGGCGAGAGCCCGATCACCTGCGCATACGAGCGCACGTAGTTCAGCACGAACACCCGCTCCGGCAGCCGCTCGGCCTGTCCGTTCTCCAGCGCCTGCAGCACGCTGAGGGGGATCCGGGTGCGCGCGGAGACGTCCTCGCGGCTCATCCCGCGGAGCTCCCGCTGCTGCGTCAGGTACCTGCCGAACTCGCCGTGATCCACGTCCGCCCGCCCCCGCTCCGCCGCCAGCCGCTACTGAAGCTGCGCCCCCAGCCGCGCGCACCGGTCGCGCAGATCACCCGCCGGCGCCAGCGACTCGCAGTCCGCGAACCTCTGCGCCGCCTCCTGCGCCTGCCCCAGCTTCGCCAGGCACATCCCCGTGCGGAAGTGCGCGTCCGCCACCTCCGGGCACTTCTCGGTGTAGCGCCGGTACTGCGTGCAGGCGTCCTCCGTCTTCTCCTGCTCCTCGTAGATCTGCCCGAGGTTCCGGTACCCGAGGCAGAAGTCCGGGTTCAGCGTCACCGCCGCCTTGATGTGGTCGATGCCCCGGTCCACGTTGCCGCGCTTGTACTCGGCCCAGCCGAGGTTCCCCTGCGCGAACTCCGGGGTGCGGTAGCGCATGTCCCCCAGCGCCTCCTCGTAGAGCTTCGCCGCCTTGTCGTAGGCGCCCTTCTGCAGATGCAGGTTGCCGAGGTTGACCTTCGCCTCGGTGAAGGTGGGCTCGAGCTCCAGCGCCCGCATCAGGTGCCGCTCCGCCTCGTCCAGCCGGGCGAAGGCGTGGTGCAGCAGGAGCCCCATCGCGTGGTGCGCCTGCGGGTTCTTCGGGTTCAGCTCCAGCGAGCGG
>CAZCWA010000552.1:0-3422 GCA_964502265.1 uncultured Myxococcaceae bacterium
ACCGCGTCCACCCGCACGTACTTGTCCGAGGTGTCGTCGGTGGGGCCGGAGATGATGAGCGGGGTCCGCGCCTCGTCGATGAGGATGGAGTCCACCTCGTCCACGATGGCGAAGTTGAGCTCGCGCTGGACGTAGTCGCCCAGGCGGAACTTCATGTTGTCCCGCAGGTAGTCGAAGCCGAACTCGTTGTTCTGGCCGTAGGTGATGTCCGCCCGGTACGACTCCTGCCGCTCCTTGTCCGAGAGCTCGTGGAGGATGCACCCGGTGGTCATCCCGAGGAACTTGTAGACCTGCCCCATCCACGCCGAGTCACGCCGGGCGAGGTAGTCGTTCACCGTGACCACGTGCACGCCGCGGCCGGAGAGCGCGTTGAGGTAGGTGGGCAGGGTGGCGGTGAGCGTCTTGCCCTCGCCGGTCTTCATCTCGGCGATGGCGCCGCCGTGGAGGAAGTAGCCTCCGATGAGCTGCACGTCGAAGTGCCGCTGGCCGATGGCGCGCCGCGCGGCCTCCCGGGTGAGGGCGAAGGCCTCGGGCAGCACGTCGTCGAGCGTGCGGCCGTTCTGGACCTCCTCGCGGAGCTTCTGGCTGCGAAGCGGGAACTCGTCGTCCCGGAGCGCCTTCACCTGCGCCTCCAGGTCGTTGATTCGGGCCACCACCGCGCGCGCCTTCTTGAGCTCGCGCTCGTTCTTGGTGCCGATGAGCTTTCGGAGGGTCCACTCGATCATTTATTGATGCCTTGTTCGGCCCGGCAGGGTCGTCGACTTCTGAAAATGTGCCGGGTCGGCACACACTAAGCGGAAAAGCGAATCGCGCAATGGTCGGCAGGCAGAGAAAAGCGCCGCGTGGCCCGGGCATGGGCCGGGGCTCCCCTTCCCAGAACCCACCCGCGCGCGTGCGCCCTCCCGCGATGCCCGCGGCCGTGCGCAAGCCGGAGGTGGGCGCGTGGGTGTGGACCTGCCGGGCCGGCTTCGAGGACCACCTCTTCGAAGAGCTCGCCTGGCAATCCGCCGAGCCCACGCTGCTCGGGCCCGGCCTCGTGGCGACGCGCAAGGCGCTGGATGGGCGCGTGTCCCCCGCGTTCGGCCGCGCCGCCTTCCGGGTGCTGTGGGCCGGCGAGGCGCTGCCCCCTGCGTCCGAGTGCGCCGGAAGGTTCGCGCGTGCATCCGGCGGCGCGGGCGTCCACGTGCAGGGCTGGGCGGTGGACGACGCGGTGTCGCTGCTCCGTTCGTCGGCCGCCGAGCTGTTCGCCGAGGCCGTTTCCGCCGCGCTCCCCGAGGAGGCCCGGCTGGGCACGGCGGAGGGGGCGGTGTCGCGCGGGGGCGTGCTCGGGCAGTGGGTGGCGGCGGGCCCGTCGCTGTGGCTGCAGGGGGTGGTGCCCGCGCGCGAGGCCATCTCGCTCGCGCCCGGCGGCCGGCAGCGGATGCGCCGGCCGAAGGATTCGCCCTCGCGCGCGGCGATGAAGCTGGAGGAGGCGCTGGAGCTGTTGGGAGACGCGCCGGGGCGCGGCGAGGTGTGCGCGGATCTGGGCGCGGCGCCGGGCGGGTGGACGCAGCGGCTGGTGGCCCGAGGCGCGCGCGTGGTGGCGGTGGATCCGGCCAACCTCTCCCCCGAGCTCACCCGCCACCCGAAGGTGCGCCACGTGAAGGAGAGCGCCTTCGCCTACGCGCCCGAGGAGCCTCTGGACTGGCTCTTCTGCGACATGGCGTGGCGGCCCCTGGAGGTCGCGCAGCTTCTGGCGAAGTGGGCGCGCCGCGGCTGGGCCACCCAGCTCGTGGCCAACCTCAAGCTGCCGATGAAGGACAAGAACCCCATCCTCTGGCGCGCGCGCGGGATCCTCGAGGAGGCCGGCTGGCGAGGCGTGAAGATGCGGCAGCTCTACCACGACCGCGACGAGGTCACGGTGACCGCCCGCCGCGGGGGCTGAGGCTTCGGCGGACGCGAAGAAGCCCGGCGCACCTTCGGGGGCGGGCCGGGCTTCGGCTACTCGTCGAGGATGAACTTGCGGGGGTTCTCCGGGATCCCGTTCACGCGCACCTCGTAGTGCAGGTGTGGACCGGTGGAGCGGCCGGTGTTGCCCACCGCGCCGATCTGCTGGCCGCGCGTGACCTTGTCCCCGACCTTCACGCTCATGTTCGCCAGGTGTGCGTAGCGGGTGCGGATGCCGTAGCCGTGGTCGAGCACGATCACGTTGCCGTACGCGCCCTCCAGCGCCGCGAACACCACCGTGGCGTCCGACGGCGCCACCACCGGCTTGCCGTGCGGCGCCGCGATGTCGAGCCCCGCGTGCATCACCTTGTCCGCGGTGTACGGATCGAGCCGGTGGCCGAAGTCGCTCGTCACCCAGCCGCGCGCCGGCCACACCGAGGGGATGCTGGCCAGAAGCGACTTCTGGTCCTGGAAGTACGCCTGCAGCCCCTGGAGGCTCTGCTCCTGCCGCGTGGCCTCGGCCGAGAGCCGGTCCAGCCGCGAGGTCAGCACCACCGGCGTCTCCTGGGACGTCAGCCGCGCGAACTGGTTCTCGCCGGCGCTGCCCGCCGTGCGCGCGCCGGGCTCGGGCTCGGTGGGGCCCATGGCGAGGTTCCGCTGCGGATCGTTGAGCAGGGTCAGGGTGCGCAGCTTCTGATCGAATCGCTCCACCCGGTCCAGCGTGCTGCCGATGTGATCGATGCGCTCACGGACCGTCTTGAGCTGCGCCTGGAGGGTGAGGTTCTCCTCGCGGAGGTACCGGTTCTCCGCCGCGTCCTTCGCCACCTGCACGTAGTGGATGGCGCCGCCGGCGACCAGCGCCAGCACCACCAGCGCGCCCACCACGGACTGGACGATCAGGCTCTTCCGCACCCGGTAGCGGCGGACCTCCGAGTTGTCCTCGGGGACGACGATGACCGTATAGGACTTGTGACCCAAAACCCGACTCCCCTGACCGGTCCGCGCTCCCACGCCCACACCTCTCCGCAACGAGCCGGGGGCAAGGTAGTGACGGGACCGCTCTGGTTAAGCTGCTCGCACCCGACCGACCGTCCCCTCTTTCACGTCGCGGACACGCCGCGCCGCCAACCCGGAAGCGCGAGCTATCATTGGGGTTTCAAAGGTGTCAAGGTCAACAGAGGGCCCGAACGGGTCCGGGTCCCGGCCGACTCAGCGGGTCTGGACGACGATCACGGTGATGTTGTCGTCCCCGCCCCGGTCGTTGGCGAGGTCCACCAGCCGCTTCGGCAGCTCCCCGAACGGGTGGCGGTGCACCAGCTCCCGGATCTCGTCGTCCTCCACGAGGTTGGCCAGGCCGTCCGAGCAGAGCACGAAGGTGTCACCGGGTTCGGTGAGCAGGCCCATCACGTCGACCTGGACCTCCTCTTCGAAGCCCACCGAGCGGGTGATGATGTTCTTGTAGCGGGAGTGCTTCGCCTCTTCGGGCGTGATCATCC
>CAZCWA010000553.1:0-3397 GCA_964502265.1 uncultured Myxococcaceae bacterium
AGCCCCATGTCGTTGTCGCGCGGGCCCTGTCCGTAGCTGCCGGAGGTGTTGATCGCGACCCAGCCGTTGGTGGAGACGACGACGTAGCGCTGTGCCAGCAGGCGGTGGCCGGAGGCGAAGATCGTCATCGGCTCGGGGAGCTGGAAGTTCTGGTTGCCCAGGTCGTGGTTGACCGTGAGGAACTCGATGCGCTGGCCCTCGCCCCGGATGTCCACGAACTCGGCACCCGCCTCGTTGTGGGCGACGTGGGGGAAGCCCTCGTAGGCGATCGCGCCGGGGAACGCGTTCTCCCGCAGCGCCGCCTCCGGTCGCGGGGCGGAGGAGGGGCGGGGGAGCGACTCGGGCCAGGTCAGCGGGCGAGCGATGGCGCCCACCGTCACGTTGCGGCTCTGCATCGGCGCCGCGTCGCCCACCGTGTTGTCGGCGTAGAGCCGGTACTGCACCGTCGCCTCGTTCGGGTAGACGGTGATCGAGCCCTGCTCGGCGCCCTCGCCCTCGACCTCGTGCACCACGTGGCGCAGGTTCCAGTTCTGGTTCGTGCCGATCAGGGCGCCCGACTCGATCCGGATCCGCCTCGCGTTGGGCACATCCCACGTCAGCACCACCGGCTCGCCGCCCTCGACGATCGACGACTTGTCCGCGTCGAACACCGGGGTGCCGATGAGGCCAATGGTCCGCGTGGTGCCGCGTGCGGTGACCACCTCGCCCCTCGAGCTGATCGCGCGGAGCTCGTAGGTGGACTCGCCGTCCGGCGCCGACAGGCCGAACACGCCGTCGCGCATCTCGGCCGCGGAGGTGGCCTCACGCAGCATCTCGTCGCCATGCCACACCTGCACGCGCGCCGCGCCGCGGGTCTTCCAGGTCATCACCACCTCACCGCGCTCGCGGGTCAGGGGCGGAACGACGAACGAGTCGATCGCCACATCGCCGCCCACGCGCAATGACACCTCGCGCGCCGCCACAGCATCCCCTTCGCCCACCACCACGGTGTAGACCTGCGTGGCGTCGTCACCGAGCGAAGCGGGGATCACGTCTTCGAAGGTGCCCGAGGCCACGTCGTCGCGCTCGACGCTGCGGAAGATCTCACCGCGACCTGAGGCATGCACCGCCACCTGAGCGCCGCCGCCGGCCTCCCAGTCCAGCCGGACCCGACGGTTCTCCTGCGCGTCACGGGTGAGCGTCGCGGAGAGGACCGCGGGGGCCACCGCCACCTGCGCGGTGGTGCTCGCCGCGCCGCTGCGCAGCGTGTAGGTGGTGTCGAAGCGCGGCGACACCGTCAGCGTGCCGGTGTTGCCGGCCGGCAGCGGGACGAACTCACCGTCGGCATCCTCGAGCTGGAGAGCCTCGGCGCCCTGCGCGCCCACAGGGCCGGAGAAGATGAGCGTGACCTGTTCGCCCGCGCGCACCTGCGCCGGCGTGGCGGCCAACATCAGCAGCCCCTCGCGGGTGCCGGTGGTCACGCGCAGCGCGCGCACGTCCTGGCCGCCCTCGGAGGTGGCGGAGAGGACGAACACCTCGTCGCGCTGCACGGTGACGGAGGTCTCGCCTTCGGCTTCGAGCTCACCGAGGGAGAGGCCACCGGAGAGGCGCTCGAGCCGAACCGCCTGGGCGCGCTCCACCTTCCAGGAGAGGGTGACGGATTCGCCCGGCGCCACGGTTTCGGCAGAGGCGTCGAAGGACACGATCTCCGGCGGGGCCGGAGGGACGATCGGGGGCAGGGGCTCCGGCGGACACCCGGTGAGGGTGAGGAGCGCGGCGCCGACGAGCGGAAGCAGAAGTCGCGGGTTCATGGCAGAGATCCTCGGGCCCTATTCGGGAATGAAGCGGAAGGCGGTGTGGGGGCGGAGGCCGGCGCGCTGGACCGAGATGGGCAGCGCGACGTTGGCGTCGTTCTCCAGCCAGGCGACGGCGCCGAAGCCGAGGCCGCCCAGCGTCGAGTCGTGGCTGACGAGCCGGTCGTAGTGGTACTCGAGCACGCCGTCGTCGAAGAGCTTGAGCTGGAAGGTCACCTCCACCAGGGGGCTCGGGCTGTTGAGTCGGTTCCACTGCACGATCCAGTGGGCCCCCGGGTTCGCCGGATCCTCACCCGCCTCCAGTCGCTGGGTGTAGATGCCGCTCGAGGCAATCGAACCCCAGTAGAGGTTGCGGCCGAAGAGCGCGGCGGTGCGCGCGGGCGTGGAGCTGCTGGGCGACACGGTGGCGGTGACGAACGGCGTGTTGGTGACCACGGGCGCGTCGAAGGTGACGTAGCCGTGCCGCGAGATGCCGAGCGACGTGACCGGCTGACCGAACGCGAGGGTGGGGCTGCCGTAGAGGTGCTGGATCATCGGCGTGTGGCTCGCGGTGGTCGAGGAGCCGAAGCCGATCCGCGTTCCGGTCAGGGAGATGTCCCGGAAAGAAGGCTCACGCCGCTCCATCCGGTAGCCGAAGCAGCCGCCGCGCGCGCCGGGCGTGCCCCGCTGGTTGAGCAGCGCATCCCCGAAGGTGCCCGAGCCCACGCAGGTGAGTCCGCGCAGCGGCGTCTCCAGCGCATCGCCTTCGTGGACGAGCCCGTCGGGATCAACCACAACGCTCTGCCCCTCCACGGGCGTGCCCCAGGTGAGTTCGGACCAGAGCGCACCCGCCGCGTCCTTCAGCGTCACCCACGAGAGCGGGCTCGCCGGATCGGCGTCGAGCTCGAAGGAGGCCGGCCACGGGTGCTCCACCGGCGCGCCGCCGTTCTCACTGGCGGTCTTCGACGCGCCGAAGAGGAGGTGACCGCCCGCGGGGACGACGCTCGGCTCGGCAGCGGTGCCCTGCGGGATCGTGTAGCTGCCCTGGGGCGTCTCGAGGACGAAGCCGGCCAGATCGATGTCCACCTTCGAGTCGTTGCGGATCTCGACCCACTGGCCCTTCTCGCCCAGAGCGGCGTTCGGCCGGGGCAGGGCCTCGGTGATAGCGAGCTGCCGGGGCGCGACGTAGCGGTCGAGCTCGGCGTCGATGCGCAGGTAGCCATCGGTCAGGGAGACGAAGCCCGCGTGGTGCAGGTGCCGATCGGGCACGAAGGTGATCTCCGAGCGCGGCCCGAAGAAGGTCAGCACCGTGCCGGCCTCCGGCAGCGACGGATGGGACACGCCCAGGCCCGGGAAGGGGCCCTGCACGCCGATGGTGAAGGCCGGCGCCGTCTCGGGCAGCATGACGTCGCGGTAGGCGAAGCGGACCGCACCGGTCTCGTGCACCTGCGCCTGGAAGCTCAGGAGAGACTCGGGGACGTCCTTCAGGCGCATCTCCGACCACTCGACCACCAGCAGCCGCTCCGGCGACTCGCCCAGCACCGCCCACGAGAGGGTGGAGGTGTCGGACGCGGACTCCAGGTCCGCCCAGAACGGCGCGATGATCCGCGGCTCATGGGTGAGGT
>CAZCWA010000554.1:0-3395 GCA_964502265.1 uncultured Myxococcaceae bacterium
GCGCGACGCGTCCGGAGGCGGCGTGGACCGCGTGCTCCGCGCATCCGGCATCATCAAGGAGTACCCGGGCGCGGTGGCCACCCGCGTGCTCCACGGCGTGGACCTGGAGATCCGCCGCGGAGAGTTCGCAGCGCTGATGGGCCCGTCCGGCTCCGGCAAGAGCACCTTCCTCAACATCATCGGCCTGCTCGACCGGCCCACCGAAGGCACGGTCCACATCTGCGGCACCGACACCTCCGGCCTCGACGACGATGGGCTCGCCGGCATCCGCGCGCGGTCCCTGGGCTTCATCTTCCAGTTCCACCACCTGCTCCCCGCCTTCACCGCCGAGGAGAACGTGGCAATGCCCATGGCCGCAGCCCACGGCCGGATGACCGACGAGATGCGCGCGCGTGCGGGCGTGCTGCTGGAGGCGGTGGGCCTGGGCGATCGCCGGAAGTCGATGGCCACCAGGCTCTCCGGCGGCCAGCAGCAGCGGGTGGCGATAGCGCGGGCACTGGTGATGGAGCCGCCGCTGGTGCTCGCCGACGAGCCCACCGGGAACCTCGACACCGAGTCTGCCGGGCACGTCTTCGAATTGCTCCGCCAGTTCAACGAGGAGCGCGGCACCACCTTCCTCATCGTCACCCACGACCCCAGGCTGGCCGAGCGCTGCGACCGGCTGATCGAGCTCGTCGACGGAAGGAAGGTGCGGGATGGGCCGCTTCGAGAAGGACCCGGCTCCAGCGGCAGGTGATCTTTTATGGGCGCGCGCGCAGCCAACCGCCGGTAGGTTCCGCCGCCGCCATGTTGCCCTCTTTTCGACGATCCCTCCTCGCGGCGCTCGTGCCGCTGTTCCTCGGCCCCTCTGCGCTGGCGGCACCTCCGATCATCGCCGCGCAGGAGGACGACAACCTGCTCAACCTCTCGCTCGAGGGCGCGTTCGCCTTCCCCGCCACCCGGCTGTCGGACCTCGACACCGGCCGCAGCCTGTCGGTGAAGGTCGACGTGCCGCTGCGGATGGGCTTCGCGGTGCAGGGCACGGGCTTCCTCCACGGCTTCCCGGTCAACGCGTTCCGCGGCGATCCGACGTTCGTGGGCGCGGGCCTCGGCGTGCGCTACCGGCTGCCGGTGGTGCTCAACCCGTGGGTGGACGCCAACGCGCTGCTGGTCCGCGGCGGAGGGCGCGAGCGCGCCGGCGTGGACGTGGGCGCGGGCTTCGGCATCACGCCGGTGAAGGGCCTGCAGGTGGGACCGTTCGCACGCTACGCGTACCTGGGCTCGCAGGAGTCGGTCGCGCTGGCGGGGATCTTCGTCAGCGTGGGCGCGACGCGGTCCGCGATCACCGCACCGGTCGAGGACGAGGACGCGGCGGCAGAAGTCGTCGAGGAGAAGGCAGAGCCTCAGCCCGAACCGGAGCCGGAGCCGGAGCCGGAGCCGGAGCCGGAGCCCGAGCCGGCGCCGGAGCCCGTGGAAGAGGCGCCGCTCGCGGTGCTCGAGCCGGGCCGGGTGGTGATCCGCGAGTCCGTCTTCTTCGCCACTGACGAGTCGGCGGTTCTGCCGGGGTCCTTCGGCGTGCTCGACGAGGTGGCGGAGGTGCTGCAGGAGAACCCGCACGTGCTCAAGGTGCGCGTAGACGGGCACTCGGACGACGTGGGCACCGACGAGTACAACGTGACGCTGAGCGAGGCGCGCGCGCGGGCGGTGCGCAACTACCTGGTGTCGAAGGGCGTGGCGCCGGAGCGGCTCGATTTCCGCGGCTTCGGCAAGTCGGTCCCGCTGGTCGAGGGCACGGACGAGGCCGCCCGCGCGAAGAACCGCCGGGTCGAGTTCACGATCATCGATCCGCCGGCCGAGACCGCGCCGGCCGAGTAGCGGGCAGGCACCAATTCACTTTCGCTGAGGCGCGCGAAATGTAGGGTGCGCGCCGTTTTCGCTCCGGAGGCGTGTCATCGAAGCGGTGCTGATGGTCCTGCAGCTGCTCGGCTCGCTGGGCGTCTTCCTCTACGGCATGAAGATCATGTCGGAGGCGCTCCAGAAGGTGGCGGGCTCGCGGCTGAAGTCCCTGCTGGCGAAGATCACCGCCAACCGCTTCGTCGCCGTCCTCACCGGCCTGACGATCACCGCAGTGGTGCAGTCGTCGTCCGCCACCACGGTGATGGTGGTGAGCTTCGTCTCCGCCGGGCTGATGAACCTGGCGCAGGCGATCGGCGTGATCATGGGCGCCAACATCGGCACCACGCTCACCGCGTGGATGGTGGCGCTGCTCGGCTTCAAGGTGAACGTGGCGACGTTCGCGCTGCCGGCGATTGGCGTCGGAATGCCGCTGACGTTCGTCCGCGGCGCGCGGCCGAAGCAGTACGGGGAGATGCTGCTGGGGTTCGGCCTGCTCTTCCTCGGGCTTCAGCTCATCAAGGAGAGCATTCCCCAGCCGGAGGACGCCGCGCAGCTCGCGTGGCTGCAGCCGCTGGTGGGGCACGGCTTCCTCTCCATCCTCATCTTCGTGGGGCTGGGGTTGATCTTCACGCTGATCCTCCAGTCGTCCTCCGCCACCACCACGCTCACGCTCACGCTGGCGGCCATGGGGTGGATTCCCTACGAGCTCGCGCTGGCGATGGTGCTGGGCGAGAACATCGGCACCACGGTCACCGCCAACCTCGCGGCGCTGGGGGGGACGGTGGACGCCAAGCGGGCAGCGCGCGCCCACTTGCTCTTCAACGTCTTCGGCGTGGTCTGGTCGCTGGCGCTCTTCCACATCTACCTGCTGCCGGTGGTGGACTGGCTGGTGCCGGGCGACCCGACCGTGGACCTCAGCGACGCGACTCTGCCCGAGGGCGTCCGGGCCGCGGGCGCCACGGCGATCACCACCCACCTGGCCGCGTTCCACAGCCTCTTCAACGTGACCAACACCCTGGTGATGCTGCCGATGGTGGGGGTGCTGGAGCGGCTGGTGCGCCGGATGGTGCCGGACGGCAAGGGGAAGAAGCCGGTCGTCCGCTACATCTCCACCACGCTGATCGAGACGCCGGGCCTGATGATGATCCAGGCGGGCAAGGAGATGCAGCACATGACCGGCGTGGTGCGCGAGATGTTCGCGGACACGCTGCAGATCCTCACCGAGCCTGGCCGGAAGCAGCGCGACCTGATGGAGCGGGTGATGGCGCGCGAGGATCTGGTGGACGAGATGGAGCGGGAGATCGTCGATCACCTCACCCGCACCGCGAGGGCTGCCACCAGCACCGGCGGCCACAGGTCCATCGCCTCGATGATCCAGAACGTGCACCGCCTGGAGCGGGTGGCGGATCACTGCAGCGTGCTCGTCCGGATCGCGCAGCGGATCGACGAACACAAGGACCCGCTGACCGAGCAGGAGGTGGCGGACATCAAGAAGCTCGGCGCGCTGGTGGACGAGTCGC
>CAZCWA010000555.1:0-3361 GCA_964502265.1 uncultured Myxococcaceae bacterium
AACCTGGGACCAATCGGTTATGAGCCGACAGCTCTGACCGCTGAGCTAAGGGCCCTTCGCGGCCACGAATAGCCCTCGCTGCCCGGGCCGGTCAACGACGCCGCGAGCCGGAAGACACGATGCGAAGGCCTTGGATGGTCAGCCCCTCCGCGCGCAGCAGCCGCGCCTGGTCCGGGGCCACCTCCTCCGCCAGGGTCCGGTCGCTGCGGACCACGCGCCACCAGGGGAGCTCGCGGAGCTCCTTCGACTGCAGCGCCCTCACCACCGCCCGAGCGCCGCCGGGACGCCCGCACAGCATCGCCACCTCGCCGTAGCCGAGCACCGTCCCCATCGGGATGTTCCCCACCACCTCGGCCACCTTGCGCTGGAAGTCGCTGGGCATCGTCGAAATCGGCTCGTTTCCGGAGGGAAAATCGCGCCTGGGCCGCGGTGGGGCCCGTGGCGGCATTCTGGCACCGTCCCGCATGGTTAGTACCTGCCCGAAAACGGGCCTCCAAGGCTCGCAGGTGGCTCGAGGCGCCTCCGGGTGAACGCCACCGGGCACCGGCTCGGGGCGGCGCGTTGGGAAGAGCACGGATGACTTCACCCCGGAGTTGTAGTGTCCCGCGGGACAGGACACCCTGCCGCCTCCTCCGATGTCGCCCAGCGAGACCACCGCGCGAGCCCTCCCCACCACCTGGGCCGCGGCGTTCTTCGGGCTCCTGACCGGCATCATGCTGGTCTACTTCCCCTACGAGTTCAGCGCGGCCGTCTTCCGGTTCATCTACGAAGACGCCCGGCTTCTGGGGACGCTCTTCCTCACCGGCTCGCTCCTGCTGGGCGTGGCCGCGCTCTATCCCGAGTGGCCCCGCGGGCTGGACCTCGCCGGCCGTGTCGTCTTCCTCGCCGCCACCGGCGCCTTCTGGTGGAACGGCGCGGTCGCCAACGGGGCGTACACCGGGATCTGGTGCTACCTCCTGCTGATGGGGTTCGTGGTGTGGGAGGCGAAGAGGCCCTCACCGCGGACGTTCCTCCACTTCACCGTGCTGGCGGCGGCGGGCATCGGGGCGGTGATGGTCTCAGGTCCGCCGCTGCTCCGGAGCGAGATCTACCGGCACACGGAGGCCCACTCCCGCATCCTCGGGGTGGCGTTCGTCGCCGGCGCCCTGCTGCTCGCCTGGGGACGATGGCGGGGCAGCCGCGCCTTCACCCGCGCGGGCCTGTGGGCGCTCTTGCTCTCCTTCGCCTCGATGGCGGTGACGCTGCTGGCCGTCCGCTCGTGGAGCGGGGTGGGGCTGTACCTGGCGGTCTCCGCCGGCATCGGCGCGCAGCTTCTGCCGGCCCTCTTCCGCGCGAAGGCGGGCATCCGCTGGCAGTTGTGGCGCGCCATGGTCATCGCCTCCTGCGTCCCCCTCATCGCCCTGGGCGCGGTGGCGTGCGTGGTCATGCAGCGCAGCCTCGAGCGCCAGGCCCTCGCCGAGGCCCTCACCGCCGCGGACGCCGAGGTGGAGTGGCTGGACCAGCACTTCGACGGGGAGCGGGACGCGCTGATGGCGCACGCGCGGCTCCCGTCCTTCCAGCGGGCGGTGCAAGCGGCCGACGTGGAGCGGCTCGCGCCCTTCCTCCAGGTGCTGAAGTTCCCCGGGCTGGACTTCGAGGCGGTGTTCGTCCTCGACGCGGAGGGGAGGGTGCTGGCGCGCACCGTCCCCGGCTTCCCCCGGCGCGACTTCCAGGGCGACCGGGACTACTTCCTCCAGGCCCTCGGCGAGCAGGACATCGTCTTCTCGGTGCCCTTCGTCGGGATGGATGCGCAGCCGCGGGTGGCCATGGCCGTGTCGGTGCGCGCAGACGACGCGGCGGTGGGCGTGCTGGTGGGGACATTCTCCCTCGCCGCGCTCTCCGGTGAGAACACCCTGGCCTCCCGCCGCTACCAGGTCCTGCTGGTGGACCGGCGCAGCGGCAAGCTCCTGCGCGAGACGGCGACCGGCAGCGTGGGCGTGGACGCGTGGCTGCCCCAGCCGGTGGCGGAGGCGCTCCCCGGAGCGGAGCGCGGGGCGTGGGTGGGGCCGGACGCGAGGGCGCAGCAGACGATGGTGGCCTGGAGCCGGGTCCCGGGCACCGACTGGCTGGTGGTGGCGCGGCAGCCGGCGCAGGCGGCCTATAGGGCGGTGACGCGGCTGGGGATGGGCGCGGCGCTCTTCGTCACCATCGGCGCGCTGCTGGCGCTGTTCGTCTCCCACCTGGTGGCGCTGGGCGTCACCCGGAGGCTGGCGCGGGTGCGGGACGCGGCGGCCGAGATGGCAGCGGGGGACCTCTCGGTGCGCGTGACCCGGGAGCGGGAGGACGAGCTGGGCGCGCTGGCGGACGCGTTCAACCAGTTGGGCGCGCGGGTGCAGGCGGCGCAGGCGGACCTGCAGCGGTCCAACGCGGAGCTCACCCGCGCGGTGGCCACCCGCGATCAGTTCCTCTCCCTCGCCAGCCACGAGCTGCGCACGCCGCTCACCCCCCTCAAGGCGACGGTGCACACCCTGCGGCTCCTGCTGCAGCGCACGGACGGAAGCCTCGACCCCCAGCGGGTGGCCACCCTCCTCGACCGGGCGGACCGCCAGACGGACAGGCTGCGGAACCTGGTGACGGACATGCTGGACACCTCCCGCATCCAGGCCGGGCTCTTCGTGCTGAAGCCGGAGCCGGTGGATCTGGCGGCGATGGTGGTGGAGGTGGTGGAGCGCCACACGGCGGCGCACCCGCACGTGGCGGAGCGGCTGCGGGTGGAGCGCCCGCCGGGCCCGGTGGAGGGCGTGTGGGACGGGCCCAGGCTGGAGCAGGTGGTGGTGAACCTCCTGGAGAACGCGCTCCGCTACTCGCCCGGCGGGGAGCCCGTGTGGCTCGTCGTCGAGGGCGGCCCGGAGCTCGTCCGGTTCTCGGTGCGCGACCGCGGCATCGGCATCCCGGAGGAGAGCCTGCCGCACCTCTTCCAGCCGTTCTACCGGGCCCCCAACGCCGCGGAGAACCACTTCGGCGGGCTGGGGCTGGGGCTGCACATCTGCCGCGAGATCGTCCACCGCCACGGCGGACGGATCTGGGCCGAGAGCGAGGGCCCGGGCCGGGGCACCCGCCTCCACATCGAGCTGCCGAGGCGGGTGGACGCCGCGGCGGGCGCGGCCACCGGGGGGACGGAGAAGACCTCTCCTCCACCCGGCGACGGCCGCGCCGCCTGAGCGCCGGACTTCCTAGCTCTCCACGAACGAGCGCAGCCGCTTGGACCGCGACGGGTGGCGGAGCTTGCGCAGCGCCTTCGCCTCGATCTGGCGGATGCGCTCGCGGGTGACCTCGAAGTCCTGACCGACCTCCTCGAGGGTGTGGTCGCTCTTCTCGCCGA
>CAZCWA010000556.1:0-3335 GCA_964502265.1 uncultured Myxococcaceae bacterium
ATCCCGAGGTCGCGCACACCGTCCCGGTCCACATCGCCGAGCGCTGGTGCGTGACGCCCCTCTCGGTGGATGGAACCACGCTGCACGTCGCCTCCGGGTACCCCGTGGCGCGCAAGGAGCTGGAAGAGATGGGGGTGCTCCTGGGGCGCCCCCTGGAGCTGTGGGTCGCCACCGAGCTGCGCGTGCGCGACTGGATCTCCCACGTCTACGGGATCCCCCTCGCCCCCCGCCTCCGACGCCTGCTCGCGCGCATGGATCCGGCGCGGGCCGCACTCCACCCGCCCCTCGATGGAGAGGAGGCTCAGACCGGAGCGGACTCCATCGTCGAGCCCACCACCTCGCTGGAGTTGGAGGTGGAGGTGGATCTCGAGGCGGTCGGCACGCCCACCGGCCAGGAGGCGACGTCAGCGACCCCCATCCCGGTGGACACCGAAGAGATCGCCAGCGCTCCGGAGCCTGCGGCGCCCGCCGCGGCGGCGCCACTGCCCCAGCCCACGGAAGAGGACGCGAACGAAGATGCCTCCCCGGCGTCTGCGCCCGAAGCGGTACCTGCCGGAGGCCGTGTGCGGGCCGCGCCCTGGCTCCCTCCCTCGCTTCAGGCAGCGGTCGAGCGCGGCGAGGACATTTCGGATCGCCTGGCCGCGGCGCCCATGGCCGCGCAGCTCGCGTGGGCCGTTCCCCCGAGGCGACCCGCCGCCCTGAGCCGCAGCGGGACGTCTCCGCGATCGGCCGCGCCCACCCCGGCCGTCCAGCCCTCGGTGCTCACCGACCAGGACGCGCCCCCGCAGGAGCTCCTCGAGCCCGCGCACGTGCCGCCGGTCGAGGTCCCGCCCGAGCCGCCGCGCGCCCTTCATGACAGCGGCGCCCGCGCGCCACACCTTCCGCCCCGCAACGACCTCGCGACCCGCGACCCCGACGCCGGCGAGCACCCTGCCCCCGGTCCGGTGGCCGAACCCGCGACTGCGCCGGTCGATGATGCGCGCTCCAGTGCGCTCACGCCCGCGCCGGAGTTCGGAGTGCCGCACGCGTCCAGCGATGAGGCCGCGGGAGAAGCGGCCGCCGGGCACGCCGACGTGGCGCAGGCCGAAGCACCGCGTGAGGCGTTGCCCCTGCCGGCTCCCACGCCGGCACCGGAGAACGGGGAGGCCGGGGCAGCGGTTCCGGCAGCGGCCACCCCGGTCCCCGCCGACGTGTCCCGGACTTCCAACCTCGTCGTCGACGACACGCCGGACTGGACGCTCGCGCAGGCGCAGGAGGTGTTGCGGGAACACGCGCGGGACCGCGACGCGCTCATCCGCACCATCCTGCGCTACGCCGGGACGACCTTCTCCTTCGCCGCGGTCTTCGCCATCCGGCGCGGAGAGGCGGCGGGCTGGGCGGCGCGGGGAGCCGAAGAGAGCGCGCCGCCGTTCGAGGACGTCCGCATCCCACTCGATGCCCCGAGCCTGTTCCGGACCGTGAACGTCACCCGCGGGAGCTACGTGGGCGGCCTGCCCGCGGACGGCAACACCGGCGCCTACCTGGAGACCTTCGGCCGCCACTCGCCGCGCGCGATCTTCCTCTACCCGGTGGAGGTCCGCGGCCGCCCCGTCGCGCTGGTCTACGGCGACAACGCGGGCCGCCCGGTCAGCCAGCGGCGGCTCTCGGACTTCGTGCTCTTCTGCCAGGAGCTGCCCGGCGCCTTCCAACAGTTGCTGCTGCAACGACGCCAGCGCACCATCGACTCCATGCCCCCGGAGCCTGCCACGCTCCGGGAAGCGCCTTTGGGCGAGACGCCGCCCCCGGTGGCCGTCACCCCGCCCTCAGGCCGCAGCCGGGTCGTGGGCTGGGACAGCTTCCACGGCGATGTCGAAGCCTCGGGTCGCGCGGCCTCCCTGCCGCCCGTCCTTCCCGCCCTCGAGTACGTCCCTTCGGACTTCACGCCCCTGCTGCGGCGGCTCACCGGCCCGGATGCTGCGGGCCGCCTGCGCGCCGTGGCGGAGCTGGCGCGCACCCCGGACGCGTCGGCGCGGGTGCTCGCGCGTGCCTTCCCCGGGCCTTCGGCGTGGAGCCGCGTCCCGGTGGGCGAGCTGCCCGAGGCCGAGGAGTTGGGCCCCATTCCCGGGGCGCTCGCCAGACTCGGGCGTGCCGGCGCCGGCGCCCTGGCGAGCCTGCTCGACGCCGACGATCCCGAGGTGCGCTACCTGGCCCTGTTGACCGCGGGCTCCCTCCCCTATCCGGTGCTGGTGGACGGCATCCTCCGCGGGCTCTTCGACCTCGAACCGGACCTCTCGAGCGCCGCGCGTGCCGCGGCCTTCGCGCTGCGGCGGGTGCCCCGCATGGAGGCCTCGCTGCCCGCCCTGCGGCGTGAACTCATCGGCCGGGATCCGCTGCGGCGCTCCCTGGCCGCGCGCGCGCTGGGTACGCTCCATGACCGCGCCGCCGTCGACGGGCTCATCAACCTCACCGGGAGCGATGACGAGCTCTCGGCGCAGGCCGCGGCGGAGGCCCTGAGGGAGATCACCCGGGTGGCCTTCGGACAGAACCGCCCGGCCTGGACCCGTTGGTGGGCCGAGAACCGCGGTCGCCGCCGCTCCGAATGGCTGGTCGCCGCCCTGCGCTCGGGCGAGCTGGACCTGCGCCTGGCCGCCTTCGAGGAGCTCTCCCACGCCCTGGGCGAGACCTTCGACTACCAGCCCGAAGCGCCCCCCGAGGTCCGGGAGGCCGCAACCCGCATGTGGGAGGCCGCGCTCCGCCACCCCCGCCGGGCCCGGAGGCTCGCCGCCCTCTGAGGTTCCCGATGCCATCGTCCCCGGGCACGGTCCACGCGGTCCTCCACCCGCGGCGAGAAGGTGCCCCCCGATGCTGAGCGCCCTGCTCCTCACCACCCTTGCCGCCGGCCCCACGCTGGCCAAACCGGACCTGGTGCTGCATGCCCCTCAGCTTGGCGGCGCAGCCGGGGTGGAGCAGTTCCTGGAGCGGGCGGGCGCACGCGCGCCGGTGCTGCGTGACAGCCAGGCCCTGGTGGTCCCGCTCCTGGGTGCCGAGGCGCTCGACGGGGAGGCGCTGAGCCGACTGGGGATCCGCACGCGGGGCAGCTTCACCAGCAGCGTGCGCGGCGGCGCGGCACTGGCCTGCTTCCAGGTCGCCCAGCCCAAGGCGCTCGACGCGGCCCTCAAGGAGCGGCTCGCCCGACTGGGACCGGTGGATGCAACGCGCCGTCCCGGCACCCACGTGTCGCAGCGTCTCTCGCAGGCGCGCAATGCGGCTGCGGGCTGGGTGCGTCGGGGCGCGCGCGCCTGCACCTGGAGCGCACCGGTGGACCGCGCCGAGACCGTCGAAGGGGAGGCGACGGC
>CAZCWA010000557.1:0-3301 GCA_964502265.1 uncultured Myxococcaceae bacterium
AGGCGCACCCGATCACGCGGGTCCTCGCACGTCAGGTCCTCCGGATCCGGGCAGCCCCACAGCGTCCAGTCGACCGCGCGGCCCTCGCCGGCGGGATCGAGCACCAGCACGCGCAGCTCCAGCGGCGCGAGGAACGGCGCCAGCACCGCGGGCGAGAGCTGCGGGTCCTGCGGATCCGGGCACTGCGGCGCCATCAGCTCCGGCGGATCGAGCCGCATCGCCAGCACCCGCAGGTCGTGCACCTGCGAGGGGATGTCCTCCGGCTGCGCACAGGAGAGGCCGAACGCGACGGCCGTCAACGTCAGGGCACGCATCATCTAGAAGCTCCCCTTGACGCCGATCACCGGCAGGAACGGGATGCCCGGCACGTCGATCTCGAGGCGCTGCCGGTAGTCGGTGAACGTCGCCTCGAGGTTGCGCTGGTTGTAGACGTTCTGCACGTCGACGTAGGCGTTCAGCGTCCAGTCGCGGAAGACGAAGTTGCGGTCCACGCGGATGTCGAGCTGGTGGAAGGCCGGGAAACGGGTGGACTGGAACTCACCGCGGCGGCCCAGGTAGCTGTTCGCGTCCACCTGGTAGCGGTCGTAGAGGTGCTCGAGCGGCGTGCGGGGCCTGCCCGTCACCCAGCGGAAGCGCGCGCCCACCTCCACGCCGTTGGGCAGCCGGTAGCTCCCCACCGCGGTGAGGATGTGCGTCTGATCGAAGAAGGCGAGCCGGTAGTTGCCCTCCGCGGGATCCCAGTCCGGCGGGTTCCTGCGGCGCTGCTCCGAGCGGTTGAGCGTGTAGGCGACCCAGCCGAAGAAGTCGCGGGTGACGTCGTGGCGCAAGAGCACCTCGAGCCCGTACGCGCGCCCCAGCCCGTCGTTGGCGAGGCGGTAGTTGGTGAAGGAGCCGTTGGCGTTCTCCTCCACCGGCCCCGGCGACACCACCAGATCGTAGCGACGGTTGAAGTAGCCGGTGAAGTCGATCCGCACCGCGTCCGTGAGCTGCCGCTCGACGCCGAGCGAGGCCTGGAACGCCTTCTCGTGATCGAGGAACGGTGAGCCCAGAGGCGGCGGGTCGAGATCGAACGACTGCGGGGGCTGCACGTACTTCCCCAATGAGCCCTTCACCGCCCAGTCCTCGTTGGGCTCGAAGCGCGCCCACAGTCTCGGCTCCACCTGGTTGCGGTTCTGCCCGTTGATCCGCGCGCGCGTGGCGCGAAGGCCCGGCGTCAGCGTGAACTGCCCGAGCTTCACGTCGACCTCGGTGTACACCGCGCCGTCGAATGCGTTCACGGTCCGGTCGAAGCTCTGCGACTCCACCACCGGATCCGCGCCCGGGAAGGGGACGTACTGCGCGCCGCCGATCACCGGCACGTCCGCCTCGGCGCGCAGGTGCTCGAACTTGATGTCCAGGCCCGCGCGCGCGGTGAGGAAGCGGTTCAGCTCGAGCTGCGCGTCCTCGCGGAGTCCGAGCGTGTACGTGTTGCCCGCCAGCGACGCGATGCCGAAGCTGAACGCCGCCTTGTCGTAGCCTGCCCACGGCGTCAGCACGGAGGTGAAGTTGCCCGAGCGATACGTCCAGTCGCCCTTCACCCGGTGGAAGAGCGTCTGCACGTCGAGCTCCACCGGCCGGTTCATCGCGCCGCCCGAGGCCACCACCTTCAGCACGTCGTCCGAGCCGAAGGCCATCACGTAGTAGCGGTTCTTCGACTGCTCGCCGCGCTTGCCGCCGGCGTCCACGCGCACCTGGTAGTCCCAGTAGCGCGGCAGCACCACCAGCGCGCCGCCCTCCGGATCGTCGGGGAGGATGAGGGGAAGCAGCGTGTCCACGTACGAGCGCCGCGCCGCCACCGCCGCGGAGACCCCGTCTGCCACCGGGGCCTCGAGGAACAGCCCGGTGTCGAGCAGGTCCACCTTCAATGAGCCGTGCCAGGTGTCGCTCGCGCCGCGCCGCGTGGCCACGTCCACGATCCCGCCCACCGCACGTCCGTAGCGGGCGCCGAAGCCACCCGGATAGAAGTCCACCCGATCGAGGAACTCCGCGTTCACCACCGAAGGTCCACCGCCGAGGTGGAAGAGCAGCGGGATCTCCACCCCGTCGAACATCGTCTTCGTCTGATCCGGCGCCGCGCCGCGCACGATGAGCTGGCCGCCCACCAATGGAGAGCGCGCCACGCCGGGCATGTTCTGGATGACCCGCACCGGATCCCCGAACGTTCCCGGCACCCGTTGCAGCTCCGCACGCTGCAGCGTCCGGCGCACGACCTCCTTCCGCTCGCGCTGGCCGCGCACGATCGTCTCGAAGCCCACCGCCTGCGGCATCAGGTGCAGCACCACCTCCACCGAGCCGTCCGCCGGAATGTCCTCGGTCGTCCGATAGGCCTCGAAGTTGGGCGCCACCACGCGGATCTCGCAGGTGCCCGCCGGCGCGCGCAGCTCGAAGCGTCCCTCCTCGTCGGTCACCGTCTCCGGCGCCGTCTCCCCGTCGCCACAGCGCACCGTGGCCGCGGGGACGCGCCTGCGGCTGCCGCGCGCCACCACCTCGCCCATGAGCAGTCCGGTGGGTCCGTCCACTTCCCCAGCGCCCGCGTCTCCGGCTTCCATGCCCGCGTCGTCCGGAACCTCGGGCGGCGGCGCGAGGGCGAAGTGGTAGAGGTACTCGACCTGCACCGGCGCGGGGACGCCATCCACCTCCGCCGGGCTGAAGACGAACTGGCGGACGGCCTCCAGCGCCGCCTCGTCGAAGCCGTGTCCCACCGGCTCCACCACCTGCGCCTCGGACACGGCGCCGGTCTCGCTGATCGTCACCAGCAGCCGCACCTGCGCCTCGAGCCCCTGGGCCTGGGCTTCGGCTGGATACGGCGCCTGGACGAACTGGAGGAGCTCCGGTGCCTTCGTCAGCACCGGCACGTGTACGCCCGCGTCCGTCTCCTCGCGGCGCACCGAGTCGTAGGCCAGCGCCACCGGACCCCACAGACTGCAGAGGAGGAGCGCGGCACATGCGACGAAGGTCGGACGAGGCACAGACCGGGCATTTAACGGGCGGCCTTCCGGGCGGGCAACCTCCATCGGCCGAGGTCACGCCCAGAAATACAGCCGTGCCATGCGCAGCAACGGCAGACATTTCAGTCTGCGGGGGCATCGGGGGCCCCATGGGTTCCGAAGACCCTGCGGTTGAACGCTCGAACCCTGCGGAATGAGGCGATCGGGCCGGCGGCACGGCACGTGCTTAAGCCCTCCACGTACCGCGCAGGGCGGACGTCAGCGACACGCACGACCGAGGAGGACGGCCATGGCGATGAAGAACAACGGGATGG
>CAZCWA010000558.1:0-3301 GCA_964502265.1 uncultured Myxococcaceae bacterium
AGGAGGAGAAGAGGCAGTCGCAGGCGCCGCTGCTCGTCGCCGTCGCGGTGGCCGCAGCGATCGTCCAGGGCGCGCTGAACGCCTGGATCCCGTGGCTCGGCGACGGGCTCATCGCGGCGGCGGTGGCGATCCTCCTCTTCGTGACGCGGAAGAAGAGCTGAAGGCCCGGCTACGCCGCGCCCAGCCTGCGGAAGTCCCCCGCGCGCGAATCCATCTCCAGCGCGATCTTCTCCGCGCGGGCCTCCCATCCATCCTTCGGGGGGGCCTCGCGGCTCGGGCAGAGCTCGTTGAGCGGGCAGGCCTCGCAGCGGGGCGCGCGCGCGGTGCAGACGTAACGGCCGTGCAGGGTGAACCGGTGCCCCACCACCACCCACTGCTCGCGGGGGTAGAGCGCGCACAAGGCCCCCTCGATCTTCTCGGCCAGCTTCTCCTGGCTGAGCCCGAGCCGCTGCGACACCCGCGTCCCGTGCACGTCGACGACGATCCCCTCCACCACGCCGTGCGCGGCGGTGAGCACCACGTTCGCCGTCTTCCGCGCCACGCCCGGCAGCTCGAGCAGCTCGGCCATCGTCCTCGGGACCTCCCCACCGAAGCGGGACACCACCACCGCGCTCGTCTCGCGGATCGCCTTCGCCTTGTTGCGGAAGAAGCCGGTCGACTTCACCACCTCCTCCACGTCTTCCTGCGAGGCGGCGGCGAGCGCCTTCGGATCCGGCCAGCGCGCGAGCAGGTTCGGCATCACCGTGTTCACCATCCGGTCGGTGCTCTGCGCGGCGAGGATCGTGGCGATGAGGAGCTGCCACGCGTTCTCGAACCGCAGCTCCACGTGTGGGTTCGGGATCGCGGCCGCGAGCCGCTCTCCGAGCTCCTCCGCGCGCTGGCGCATCTTCGTGGTGGGGGCCCGCGTGCGCGATGTCTTCTGTGCCATCCGTGCTGCTCCTTCCGGGCGCCTTCTACCGCAGCGGGTGGGAGACGGCGGTCCGAACAGCGTCTTGCGCTCGCGCGGCGCTCCCTGTTAGCCGGGATGGAGCATGCGCCTTCGCCTCCCGGTTCTCCTCCTCGTCGCCCTCGCGTGCACCGCCTGTCCCCGCCGCGGGATGACGCCAGTGGACGCCGCGCCGGGACAGGAGGCGCCGCCCGGGCCGGTTCCGATCGAGATCCCGCAGCGGGAGGGGCCGCCCGTCGTCGTCGTCGCGCAGACGCCCCGCCGGGCGCCGCTCTTCCACCAGGAGCTGGGCAGGCTCGAGCTCTGGGCGGCGCGTCACCTGGCGCTTCAGAACGAGGTGGTCGTGGCGCCGGTGCCGCAAGAGCAGGTGCAGACGCTCAGGGCGCGGCTCGGCCAGCACCAGCTCACGGAGAGCGGCCCCCGCTGCCTCGCGCAGCCTCCTCTCGACGCCGCCCTGTCGCTTGCGTTTCCCGAGGCGTGGCGCGCGCGCGTGATCGCGGACTGTGAGGGGGCGCCGTGCCGCCTCCGGGTGGAGCTGGATGCCCCGGACGGTACGCCCGGCGGGACGTGGAGCGCGCAGGTGGAGGGCAGGGGGACGTTCGAAGACTGGGAGCGCGCGGCGCAGGAGCTCGCTCCCTTCAGGCGCGAGGCGGCCACGGCGAACGAGACCGGCGAGCAGGGCGTGGACGAGCCAGGCGACGCGCTGATCCGCGGCGTGCGGACGGGGCGGCGCACGCAGAAGGAGGACCTCCCGCTGGTCTCGGTGACGCACCTGACGACGGGCGGCGCATGGTCTGGGAAGCCGGCGTTGGGAGAACTCATCTCGCCGCGGCGCGAGGCCCTGCGCGACTGCCACACCCGTGGACAGCAGCCGCCGCGCGCGTCGTTGGTCGTGCTCGAGCTGGATGCCGCAGGCGCGGTCCGGACCTGCGAGGGCTACTCGTGGCGCGAGCCCCCGCTGCCTGAACCGGTCACCTGCTTCTGCGGGGTGCTGGACGACATCTCGGTGAAGAAGGGCGCGGAGGGACGGCGCCTCGCGCTGGAGGTGACCGAGCGCGCGGAGAGCGACTTCGAGGTCTCGGCACAGGAACGGGTGGTGTCGCGCATCGAGGACTTCCGCAGCAGCGATCCGGGGATCGACGCCCACTGGCTGCACAGCGCGCTGCCGTGGGTCTCCATGTGCTACGCGCAGACGCGCCTCGGCGACACGTTGGACCTGAAGGCACGGTTCGTCCTCGACGCGCGCGGCGCGGTGACCGAAGCAACGATCGACGGCGCCGACCGCTCGGAGCTGTTCGCCGCCTGCGCGCCCGGCTACCTGCGCAACGTCGTCTTCCCCTGCCCGGTGGGCGGCAGCGCGGAGCTCGAGTTCACCGTGCGCATCCTTCGCGAGCGCGAGCGCGAACGCGAACGCGACGTCGATCGAGATCCCGCCGAGCGAACCGCGCCACCGGACAGCGACGACCCCTCCGAGCCGCTCTCCCGGCGCTGACCCCGACGCGGGGCGCTTCCCCTCCGGCCGGGCGATGGCCCAGGTCCTGCGTGCCCGGTTGGTACCTCACCTGTGCCTGCGATAGAGCAGAGGTCCGAATGGTGCTCCGCCCCTCCGCAGGTCACATCCGCGCGAGCCCCCTCTGCCTGCTGGCGCTGGCGCTGACGGTGTGGACCGGGTGTGACATCGCCGACCTGCGGCCGGTCACGGTGGAGCTGCGCCTCGAGCCGTCGAGCACGCTCGAGTTCGGGCCCACCCGCCTGGGCGCGGTGAGCGAACGGACACTGACGGTTCACAACGACGGGCGCGGCGAGGTGCTGGTGACCGTGCATGTGGCGCCGCCCTTCGACCTCTCCGGGCAGCCCGCCTCCTGGCGCATCGGGTCCGGCAGCGCGCACACCTGGACCCTCCGCTTCGTCCCCGAACTCGAAGGGGAGCACCGCGCGCAGCTTCGCGTCGAGCCAGCTCCGGACGGGCCGCTCGAACTCTCCCTCGTCGGAACCGCGGTCGACGGCAGATGTGACGGTGCGCCGCCTGCCTGTCATTCGTGGCGGCAGGAGGACGACGGGACCTGTACGCCCATCGCCGAGCCGGACGACACCCCGTGCGCCGATGGCTGCCTCGAGACGGGTGCCGTGTGCCGGGGCGGAAAGTGCACCGGGGCTGCGATCTCCTGCGACGACGGCGATCCCTGCACCGACGATCTGTGCGTCTCGGCAACCGGCTGCGCCCATCCACCGAAGGCGTGCCGCCCGTCGACGCCCTGTCGCGCTGCGTACTGCGATCCCCTGGTCGGGTGCGCGGAGGGGATGGTGGCGGACGGGACGGCCTGCGGTGAGGCGTTGGCTTGCGCGCTGGCGCCG
>CAZCWA010000559.1:0-3301 GCA_964502265.1 uncultured Myxococcaceae bacterium
CGGGGAGGAAGCGGCCGATGACGTTGGGCAGGTTGATGAAGTCGTTGAGCGCGTCATGCCCGGTGACCGCGACGATGGCCGGGCCGCCGTTGCTGCCGTCCTCCAGGATCTCCACCGCCTCCGCGTCGATGGTCCGGCCGAAGGAGTGCAGAAGCCCCAGCCGCCCGAACTGGTCCCGCCCAGGCTCCCCCTCCGGGCGCTGGAGGTCCGCGTCGACGATCCAGCCGCCGAAGGGGACGAGCGAGAAGTGGCGGCCGGGCTGGCTGATCACCACCCGCAGGCGGTCGTTCTCCAGCACCACGTCGCCCACCTGGCCGTCCGCGGACTGGCCGCCGATGAGCTGGTCGCGGCTCTCGGAGACGAACGCGCGCGCGCCCGAACCGACGCGCGAGAAGAGGCCCGTCTCCTCGAGATCGAGTTCGCAGCGGTCCGTGGGCACCGGACCTCCGCCGCCGGGCTTCGGATCCGGACAACCACCGAGCAGGACGGCGAGCACGGCGGTGGCGACGACACACGGGAGCGGGCGCATGGCCCGAGCATCTTCAATGCGAGGGCCGCTTGTCGAGCGAGCGCGAGGCGAGAGGCCGCGGCTACCGGCGAAGTCCCGGTGGCGGGCCCAGCGCGGGATCGGTGAGGAAGGTCTCGTCGCTGAGCGCTCGGAGGAAGGCGACGAGGTCCGCCTGTTCTTGCGGCGAGAGGTGCGCGCCGCCCTGGAAGGGGTTCGCCAGGGTGGTGGAGACGCTGTGCGAGGGCTGCACCGAGGAGCTGTAGAAGGCGATCACTTCCTCGAGGGTCTCGAAGCGGTCGTCGTGCATGAAGGGGCCGGTGACCGCGACATTGCGCAGGGTGGGCGTCTTGAAGGCCCCGTCGTCCTGCCTGCGCCCCGAGACCCTCGCGCGGCCCTTGCCGGCCACGTCCTTGTCGAGCCCGTTGTTGTGGAAGAGCCCGTCGGTGAAGAGCGGCGGCGCGTGGCAGTGGAAGCACTCGGCGCGCTCCGAGTTGAACAGCCGCAGGCCGCGCTGCTCGGAGGCGTCGAGCGCGGAGGTGTCGCCGGCCACGAACCGGTCGTAGCGGGAGTCGGCGGTGACCATCGTCCGCTGGAACTGCGCCAGCGCGAGGGCGGCGCGCTCGAGCGAGGGCTCGGGGCTGCCGAAGGCGTCCTCGAACATCGAGCGGAGATCCGGCGCGTCGAGCCGCTGCACGTCGGTGCCGAAGAACGTGTTCACCTCGAAGCGCATCACGTCCTCGAGCGTTCCCTCCTTCGAGCCGTCCCACAGGAACACGCGCGACCAGGCGAGGTTCATGTGCGGGAGGACGCTCCGGACGTGTGGCGTGGAGAAGGCGCGCGCCTGGAGGTGACAGTCCGCACAGGCCCGGCTGCCGTCCGGCGACAGGCGCACGTCGTAGTAGAGCTGCCGGCCCAGGGCGGCGCCGGGGACGGTGGTGGGGTTGTCGGCCGGCTCGACCAGCGGCGGGAAGTGCGCGGGCAGCGGGCGGTGGGGAAAGGGCTGGGGCGCGTGTTTCACGGGCGCCGGATCGGACGGCATCCCGGGGCCACACGCGGCGGCGAGCAGCCACATCACCACCAGGGCGCGGCGGATCACGGGACCTCCAGGGTGAAGACGGTGGCGCCGTTCTGCTGCAGCTCGCGTTGCTTCTGCGCGTCGCCCATCATCCCGTGCATCGGCGGCGGGAGCTTCTCGCGCAGGTCCCACAGGTGCGGGCCCGAGAACCAGCGCTCGAGGTTCATCACCACCACCAGCTCGCCGCTTTGAGGGAACTCGGGAACGTCGAGGCGCACCTCGAAGGAGTGGTCGCCGCCGCCGGTGGCTCCGCTGTGCACCTTGAAGGGCGCGAGGCCGCCATCGGCGTCGAGGTAGCGGCCCTCGAGCTTGAGGTGGTGGTAGCCGCCGCCGAGCTCCTCGGGCCACACCATCTGCGACTGGGGCGGGGAGGGAAACGCGCCGGTGCGGTTCAGCGAAGGGGGCAGCCCCATCACGAAGCGCAGCGTCCCGCGCGCCGCCCGCTTCGGGAACTCCAGCCGGAGGATGCGGCTGTCTGCATCGAGGTGGTCGACGAGGTGCGCACCCGGCAGCTTGCCCGCGGCACCGTCCTCCACAAACTCGAGTTCGACGTCGCTCAGGAAGTAGACGAGCCGCGTGATCCCGAATGCGTTGCCCGCCTCGTTGGTGAAGGGCGTGTCGAGCACGTAGTCGCCGAGCGGCGTCCCGTTCACCCGGTGATCGAGCCGGAGGGTCACCGTCACCGGCTCATCGCCGCCACAGCCGGCGAGCATCAGGGCCGAACTGCCGACGAGTGCCGCCACTGCCACGGAGATCGCGCGCATGGAGGGATCGTGCAGGCACGGGCGTCGCGGGATCTTGATCCGGATCAAGTGCGAACCGGCTGCGCGGCGGTTGCCGTGGAGCGCACCGATTGCGCAGGTGCTCAGGGGCGCCCGGCCGTGCGGGGGCGTCAGCACCGAACCTGCATTGATCCGGATCATGTTCGAACCGCCGGTGCTCGATTGTGACGGTTGCCCGCTGGGCGTTGCGGCGGGGTGTCCCTTGCGACCGCAGACGTTCGAGCGCGGGATGTTGCTCCTGCGTCAGGGCGAGGTGCCCACGCGGATCCACCTGATCAAGCGGGGCACGGTGTCGCTGAGCGCCGTCGCGGCGAACGGCGCCGAGGCTTCCCTACGACTGCGCGGCCCCAGAACGCTGGTGGGACTGGAGGCGCTGCAGGGACAGGTCGCGCACGAGGAGGTTTGCGCGCTCGACCGGGTGCAGACCTGCGCGGCGTCGATGAGCGCGTTGACCGCCTGGATCGGCGGGCCCCGGACGCCCGCGCGGGTGATGCTCGAGCTGGCGCTGCAGGGGCTCGCGGCGAGCGGCGACGACCGCGCGCTCCGGCAGGGGGATGCCACCATTCGTGTGGCGAGGCTTCTCTCCGCCTGGTCCCGGAGCGACGCGCGCCCGAGGCTCGGCCACCACCTGATGGCGCGCGCGCTGGACTTGCGCCCGGAGACCTTCTCGCGCTGCCTGCTGCGGCTGGAGGAGCGCGGGCTCATCCGCCGCGGCCAGCCGCTGGAGGTCGTGGACCCGGAGGGACTTCGCGCGCTGGGCGACGCCGCATGAGGCCTACTTGCCCAGCACCTCCGGCCGCCGCCGCACGATGAGCAGGGCCACCGCGATCGCCGCGGCGAGCCCTACCACCAGCGACCACGTCCGCATCGCGGGGGAGAGCGACAGGCTCAGCGCCAGGCCCAGCAGGACGCCGGCGAACGCCGCAGGACCCCAGC
>CAZCWA010000560.1:0-3294 GCA_964502265.1 uncultured Myxococcaceae bacterium
AGCTGCAGCGCAGCTCGGTTGTGCCGCTGGTGGAGGTCCACGTCACGCAGCCGCTGGAGGGGGGCCGGGTGTACCTCGCGCCGGCGGACTACCACCTGCTGGTGGACCGCCCGTGGCGGCCGGAGCTCACCTGGGGCGGCACGGGGAAGGTGGGGCCGCTCACCCTCGCGCTGAGCCTGGAGCCGCCGGTCACCTGGGCGCGCCCGTCGATCGACGCGCTGTTCGAATCGGTGGCGCAGGCCTGCGGTCCGGAGGCGGTGGGCGTGGTGCTGACCGGCGCGGGGAGGGACGGGGTCTGGGGTCTTTGCTGCATCCAGCGGGCGGGCGGGACCACCGTGGTCCAGGATCCGCGGACCGCCGAGGCGCCCCAGCTCCCCGAGGCGGCGCTGCGTGCATGCGGCTCGGCGACGGTGTTGCCGCTGGAATTGATCGGGCCGTTCCTCGCCGCCCGCTTCGGCTGCCACAAGGGTCAGCCGCGGTCGGGATCCTCGGCGCCGTAGAGCGGGCGGACCTCGACCAGGCGGAGCGAACGCAGCCGCACGTCGATCTGGCAGCGGGCGGCGTAACCGTCCACCGGGAGCTGCACCTCCTCCACGACCGGCTCGACTGCCGCGGCCTCCTGCATCGCCTGCGACAGGGCCGTTGCCTGCTGCCGCAGAGCCTCCTGGATGCGCCGGAACGCATCGCGGGAGATGATCGAGACCTGCCGCCACACCTCGGGGTGGATCTCGACCGTGAAGCTGGAGTGACCTAAACGCCGCACGACCAGTCCTTTTGCCAGCCGCGTGCCACACCAGATTCAAGTGTTTACGGGAGGTTGCGGTGGGATGGGGCGGGCTGCCATGCACCTTCTACAGCCCTCCTTCCGTAAACAGTTCAGGTTCGGGCGTTCTCGTAGAGCGACAGTGCGGGTGGACGGCGCTGCGCTCTGGGCACCCGGCGCGTCCGGCGAAGGGGGCGTGTCATCGGGCCGCGGGTGGGACTTTGCACGATCGGGGCGTGCTGGATCGGAGAAGATCGCGCCGTGAGCGAAGGACAGGAAACTCGGAAGGCGGACGGCAAGCTCGGAGAAGGGGAGGCGATCCGGACGGAGCAGCCGACGGTGCGGTTGTCGGAGGTGCTGGCAGGGCTGCGGTCGCAGATGCCGGCGGAGGGGCTGACCCTGCGCGAGCTGCTCGAGCGCGTGGGCGAGCAGGGGCTCCTGCTCTTCGGGATCATCCTCAACCTACCGTTCCTGTTGCCGGTCTCGATCCCGGGCGTGGCCACCGCCTTCGGCGCGCTGATCGTGCTGATCGGCATCGGGGTGGCGCTGGACCGGATGCCGTGGCTGCCGGAGCGCTTCATGCGGAAGAAGATGACCGCCCAGTCGCTGGACGCGGCGCTGGAGAAGGGCGAGCGGTTCTTCCGGCGGGTGGACCGGCTCTCGCGGCCGAGGCTCCCGGTGATCACCCACGGGACCACCATCAACCGGCTCAACGGCGCGGCGCTGGCGTTCTCCGGCTTCCTGCTGGTGCTGCCGCTGGCGCCGATCCCGTTCAGCAACACCTTCCCCGCGGCGGCGGCGATGCTGCTGTCCCTGGGGATGCTGCAGCGGGACGGGGTGGCGGTGCTGCTCGGCTACGTGGCCATCGTGGCCACGCTCGTCTACTTCACGCTGCTGGCCTTCGGCGCGGTGGCGGCGGGGCAGGGCATCGGGAACTGGCTGGGGAGGTAGCCTTCGTCGCGCTCAGGCCTGCTCGACCGCCGCGGCCGCGTTCCGGGCCCGGTTGCGGCGGCGCTTCCACAGGGTGAGCAAACCCCAGCAGGCGGCGATCCCGCCCAGGATGGCGAAGGCGGAGAGCTGCCCCTGCTTCAGCCGGGCGACGAGCGCGTCCACCTGGCCGCCGAAGTGCCATCCCAGAAGCACGAAGAGCGGCGCCGAAGCGAGCGCGGCCACGCTGTCGAAGAGGATGAAGCGCCAGTAGGGCATCCCGGTGTTCCCGGCGGAGAAGAAGGCCACCGCGCGCAGGCCGGGGAGGAAGCGCGCCACCATCACCATCTTGGCGCCGTGCTTGGCGAAGAGGGCACCCACCTGGGCGCGCTTCTGCTCGGTGATGAGCCGGCCCCACAGACCGCCCGGCTTGCCGGCCACGCGCGAGCCCAGCCGCCGTCCAGCGAAGAAGGTGATCGAGTCACCCACCGCGATCCCCAGGTAGCCGACCACGATCATCACCCCGACGTTGGCCGCGCCGGTGTGGGAGAGGTACCCGCCGAGGATGAGGGCGACGTCCTCGGGCAACGGCAGACCCACGCCGCAGGCCAGCAGGATGCCGAAGACCGCGGCGTACGCGCCCAGGCCCTCGTTGCCGAGCAAAAGCTCCTTCAGCAATTCCTCCACCACACCACCCCATGCCCGTGTTGACGTTCGATGGAAAACAGCGCCGGGCGCTGGCGCGAACGCTACGGCGCTTCGGGGATTCCTGCGCCGAGAAAAAATCGAAGGGTGGCCCGGCCGCTCGCCGAGCAGCACATCCCGCGGCAATCGGGCAAGGGTGGTAAGAGGGCGCCGTTCGAAGCCCACGCGCGAGTGGCGAAACCGGTAGACGCAGCGGACTTAAAATCCGCGACCGCGAAGGCGGTATGGGGGTTCGAGTCCCCCCTCGTGCACCACGCTCTGCAATGAAATCACCCGCCCGGCGTTGAAGGTCCGCGTGAGCCTCCCCCTGTCCCGCCGACAGCTCCTTGGTGGCACCGCGGCGCTCGCGGCCTTCGCCGGGCTCGGTGGTGCGGGTGGCGAGGCATTCGCTCGGGGACGCAGCGAGCGGTTGACGTTGGCGGCGCGCAGGGCCCGGGGGCTGGGCGCCTTTCCGCTCGGAGTGGCCAGCGGAGAGGTGACGGACGCCTCTGCGGTGATCTGGACCCGCTACCTGGGGTCGGACGCGGGGCCGCTCGAGGTGGCGGTCTTCGCCGAGAGCGAGGTGGCCGCGATCACCGGCGGGGATCCGATCTTCTACGGCACGGCAGGCGTGGCCGACGGCGGCTTCGTGCACCTGCCGATCTCCGGGCTCGAACCCGGACGGCGCTACGCGTACCTCTTCAAGGGAGGAGGGGAGGCGGTGGCCGGGCGCTTCCGCACCGCCGATGGCCCGGGGACCCTCAGGCCGTTGGTCTTCACCGCCTCGGCGTGCGCGCGCAACGGGCGGACCTTCGGGACCCTGCGCGGGATCGAGCGGGATACGGACAGCGACTTCCACGTGCTGCTCGGTGACACGACCTATGCGGACGGCGCTTTCACGGTGGAGGCCTTCCGGGACA
>CAZCWA010000561.1:0-3281 GCA_964502265.1 uncultured Myxococcaceae bacterium
GTACCTCTGGAACGGCGGCATCTTCGTCTTCCGCGCGGACGTGATGCGCGAGGCCTTCCGCGTCCACATGCCGGAGCTCTTCACCCGGCTGGAGAAGCTCGAGCGGGCGGTGGGCAAGCGCACGTACAAGGCCACGCTCGCGCGCGAGTTCCCGAAGATGCCCTCGGTGTCGATCGACTACGGCGTGGCGGAGAAGGCCTCGAACATCGCGGTCATCCCCGGCGACTTCGGCTGGTCCGACGTGGGCTCCTTCGCCGCCATCCCCGAGGTTCGCAAGGCCGATGCGGACGGCAACGTGGTCTCTGGCCGCGGCGCGCTGGCCATCGATTGCAAGGACTCGATCGTCCTCGGCGACGAGGCGGGCGTGCGGGTGCTGGCGGTGGTGGGGATGGAGGGCGTGGTGGCGGTGGACACCGGGGACGCGGTGCTGGTGCTCCCGAAGTCGCGCAGCCAGGACGTGCGCAAGGTCGTCGAGGCGCTCAAGCGCAACCGCAAGCTTCAGTCGCACCTGTAAGCCTCGCTCATACTCCCGTGCACCGGGGGGCCCCGTCGCGCGGACGACCGCGTTCGGATAGAACCCCGCCGTGGTCAAGCGGGGGACGCTCCACAACGAACTGATGGTCCAGGCGGCTGCGGCGGCCCTCTACTTCGTTGCGGGCTGGTTGAGCCTGCGCATCGGCATCACCGGCCAGGTGACCCCCATCTGGTTCGCCACCGGGGTCGGCAGCTTCATCGTCTACAGCTTCGGCACCCGGTACCTCATCGGGCTGATGATCGGCGCCGCCCTGGTCTCGGCGAGCACCGGGGGGCCGTGGGCCTTCTGGATCTCCTCCGCCTTCGGCAACGGCGCCGAGGCCTTCATCGCCGCGACCTTGCTGCGCCGCTGGAACTTCGATCCCGCGCTCGGCCGGGTGAGCGACGTGCTGGTGTTCTTCCGCGCCGCGCTCCCGGGCGCGCTCTTCTCGGCGTTCATGGGGACGGGCAGCCTCCATGGGGCGCGCGTGGTGGAGGTGGCCGAGCTCCCCACGATCTTCGGCGTGTGGGCGCTGGGCAACTTCATGGGCACGCTGCTGCTGACGCCCGCGCTCTTCACCTTCAGCGTCCGGCCGCTCCCCTTCGCCAGCGAGGGCCTGCCCGCGTGGAGCGAGCGCGTGGGCCTCTCCCTGGTGCTCCTGGCGATCACCGGCTTCGTCTTCGGCGGGGTCATCCCCAAGGAGGGCACGCTCTACGCGCAGGCCTTCCTCCTCTTCCCTCCCGTCTTGTGGGCGGCGCTCCGGGTCGGGCCTCGGGGCGCGGCGCTGGCGGCGTTGACGGTCTCGGTGCTGGCCATCTGCGGGACCGCGGTGGGGCGTGGGCCCTTCGCCGAGCAGATCGCCATCGAGGGCGTGGTGGTCCTCCAGTTCTTCCTCGCGGTGCTGGTGACGACCTCGCTGCTGCTCGCGGCCTCCTTCGCCGAGCGCCAGGCCGCGGGCGCGCAGCGGGTGCTCTCGGAGCGGCTGGCCTCGGTGGGCCTGCTCGCGGCGGGCCTCGGGCACGAGATCAAGAACCCGCTGGCCTTCGTCATGCTGAGCCTGGATGCCGCCTCGCGCGATCTGGCGCGGGCAGGTCCAGAGGTGACGCGCGCAAGGGAGGCGCTGGCGGATGCGCGCCACGGGGCGGAGCGCATTGCCGGCATCGCGAGATCGTTGAAGCTGCTCTCGCGCGAGGCGGCCGAGGAGCGCACCCCGATGCGGCTCGAGGCGCTGGTCCCGTTGACCCTTCCGCTGGTGCGACACGAGCTGTGCGGCCGGATGCGGATCGAGACCTCCTTCGGACCTTCGCCGGCGGTGATGGGCAACGAGGCGCGGCTGGGGCAGGTGCTGCTCAACCTCGTGCTCAACGCGATCCAGGCCATCCCGCCCGAGCGAGAGGGCACCATCCTCATCCACACCGGCGAGGACGGTGAGGGCAGGGCGTTCCTCGAGGTGCACGACGACGGGGTGGGCATCGCGCCCGCGCACGTGCGGCGGCTGTTCGAGCCCTTCTTCACCACCCGCCCGCCGGGCGTGGGCACGGGGCTGGGGCTGTACGTGTCGAAGGAGATCATCCGCGAGCATGGCGGCCGGGTTCACGTCCAGTCCACGGTGGGCGAGGGCACCACCATCCGGATCACGCTGCCGCGCGCGCCCATCCAGCCGGCCGTCCGCGAGCAGTCCTCCCTCCCGCTGGACCCGGAACCCGTTCGGGCCCCGTGCCCGCAGGCGCCCGCGGCGGCCTCGCGTTCGCGGGTGCTGATCGTGGACGACGAGGTGCGGCTCGGGACGTCGATGCGGATGCTGCTCGAGCCCCAGCACGACGTCTCCGCGCTGACCTGTGGCGAGGCCGCGCTCAGCCGCCTGCTCGGGGGCGAGCGCTACGACGTGGTGCTGTGCGACCTGCAGATGCCGGGGCTGACGGGCATGGACGTGTACACGCGGCTGCGGCGGGACGCGCCGGAGCAGGCGGAGCGGGTGGTCTTCCTCACCGGCGGTGCCTGGTCGCCCGAGGCGCAGGCGTTCGTGGCGGACGTGCCCAACCCTGTGCTGGAGAAGCCCGTCCCGCCGGAGAAGCTGCTCGCCGCCGTGGAACGGATGGCGCGCTGAAAACGGGGCCCATGCGTGGTACGCGGAGGGCCCATGAACACGCACATCTTTCGCGAGTACGACATCCGCGGGCTGGTGGACCAGGACCTGACCGACGAGGTGGTGGAGCTCATCGGCAAGGGGCTGGGCACGGTGGTGCGCCGCAAGGGCGGCCGCGACGTGGTGGTCGGCCGTGACTGCCGCGAGTCCTCCACGCGCTTTCGCGACAGGCTCTGTGCGGGGCTGACCTCCGTCGGCGTGCACGTCTGGGACATCGGGGTGGTGCCCACGCCGCTGACCTACTTCGCGGCCAACACGCTGCCGGTGGACGGGCTGGCGATGATCACCGGCAGCCACAACCCGCCCGAGTACAACGGGTTCAAGATCGGCGCGGGCAAGACCACCTTCCACGGCCCGGAGATCCAGGAGCTGCGCCGGATGATCGAGCGCCGCGACTTCGCCGAGCCCCACGGTGGCCGCCCGGGCACGGTGCGCACCTTCGACATCGTCACCCCCTACGAGCACTTCGTGCGCCAGACGGTGAAGGTGGGCCGGCCGGGGATGAAGGTGGTGGTGGACGCGGGCAACGGGACCGGCGGGCACATCGCGGTGCCGCTGCTGCGGAGCATGGGCTACGACGTGGTCCCGCTCTTCTGCGAGATGGACGCGCGCTTCCCCAAC
>CAZCWA010000562.1:0-3281 GCA_964502265.1 uncultured Myxococcaceae bacterium
TGGAGGAGAACCTCGCGCACGCCGAGGGCGCCGAGGCGGGCGTGGCCTTCAGCACCGGCATGGCGGCGATCAGCGCGTCGCTCGGGGTGCTCTGCGCGCAGGGTGACGAGGTGGTGGCGCACCGGGTGCTCTACGGCTGCACCTACTCCCTGATGGTGAACTGGCTGCCGCGGATGGGCGTGAAGACGACCTTCGTGGACCTCAACGACCCCGAGGCGGTGAAGAAGGCCATCACCCCGCGCACCCGGGTCGTCTACGCCGAGTCGCCGGTGAACCCGCACCTGGAGCTGGTGGACCTGGGCGCGCTGCGGACCTTGCTCGACGGGTACGAGGGGAAGGGCACCGCGGTGGAGGAGGTCGCCGCGGGCGTGAAGCGGCCGGTGCTGGTGGTGGACAACACCTTCGCCACGCCGTGGGGCCAGCGGCCGCTGGAGCTGGGCGCGGACGTGGTGGTGCACTCGCTCACCAAGGGCATCGGCGGGTTCGGGACCGACATGGGCGGCGTGGTCGTCTGCAAGGAGCCGATGCGGAACCTGCTCCTGATGTACCGCAAGGACTTCGGCGGGGCGCTGAGCTCGAAGGCCGCGTGGAGCTTCCTCGTGCACGGGCTGCCCACCCTGGCCTCCCGGATGGAGACCTCGCAGCGCAGCGCGCTCGCGGTGGCGGAGTGGCTGGAGAGACACCCCAAGGTCTCGCGCGTGGTGTACCCGGGCCTGCCGTCCTTCCCCCAGGCCGCGCTGGCCCGGAAGCAGCTCGTGGATCCGCGCGGGGAGTTCGCGCCGGGGATGATGATCTACTTCGAGATCGACGACCCGGCCCACGACGGCGAGCGGGGCGCGCGGATGATGGACCACATCGCGCAGAACGCGTACGCCATCACCCTGGCCGTCTCGCTGGGGCAGGTGAAGTCCCTCATCGAGCACCCGTACTCCATGACCCACAGCGCGCTGCCGGTGGAGGAGAAGCACAAGGGTGGCCTCCATCCGGGCGGCGTGCGGCTCTCGGTGGGGCTCGAGGATCCGGCGGACCTGATCGCGGATCTCGAGGCGGCGCTCGAGGTGGCGTGAGGGGCGGGCAGCGGGTGCCGGATGCGGGGTGTGAAGTGACCCTTCGGGCCGCGGCCACCCGGCGAGGCTGACCGCTCCTCCGAGGGAACGGGCTGCGGCGCGCGCGTTGCATTTCTTCGCCGCGCCATGAACCTCGAGCCGGTGCCCGTCCCCGTCCTCCCTTCGCCCATCCTCCTCGTCGAGGACGACCCCGTTCAGCTCCGCGTGTGGGAGACGCTCGCACGCCGCTACGGGATGACCCTGGTCACCACCCCGCGGACCACCGAGGTGCTGCGCCTGGCGTTGACGCACAGGCCCCAGCTCATCGTGCTCGACCTGGTGCTCGAGGACGGCCACAGCATGCGCGTGCTCCGCACCCTCAAGGAGAGCCCCGAGACCTGGGACCTCCCCGTGGTGGTCGTCTCCGGGTACCTCTCGCCGGAGGTGGAGGAGGGCATCGAGTCCTTCGGCGACGTGCCCGTGCTCCGCAAGCCGTGGGAGCTGCAGGAGCTCCTGCCCTTCCTCGCCCGCGCATCCCCGCCGCCGACCCCTTGAGCTGAAGCCCCCGTCTCGCGCTTCCCGCATCGCGCGTCGCTGTCGCGGAAGCGCGCGCGGTGTGCTTTGTCTGCCGGCCGTTCGTTCCATGTCGGCCGTCCAAGTCCTCCTCACACCCGCTACCCGGTTCGTCGCGCTCTGCGCGGTGGCGGCGGCGTTCGCCCTGCCCCGCGAGGGCTTTGGCATCGACGTGTGCTCGCTGCACCGGCTCACCGGACTTCCGTGCCCGGGATGTGGGCTCACCCGCGGCTTCGTGGCGCTGACCCACGGTGACCTCGCGGCCGCAGCCGAGCTCAACCCCTTCGCGCTGGTGCTCTTTCCGCTCTTCGCCGCGCTGGCGGTGCTGGCCGTGTCGCCGGAGGGAATGGCGCGGACGGCGGAGCGTTGGCTCGTCCGGCACGACCTCGTGGTGCGGTCCGTCTACCGGGTGGGCGTGGCGGCGTTCCTCGGCTTCGGCGCGCTGCGCTTCGGGTGGTTCCTCCTGCACGGGGAAGCGTTTCCATGATCGTCTATCTGCTCGGGCTCGCCCTCACCGCGCTGGGCTTCGCGTGCTCGCTGGTCGTGCTGGTGCACGCCTTCCGCCGCAGCCTCGGCACCGGCGTGATGGTGCTCTGCGTGCCCTGCTACAACCTCTTCTACGCGTTCAGCCAGTTCGAGCACCCGCGCAAGGGGCCCATCCTCGCCGGCTACATCGGGGCGCTCGCGCTGGGGGGATTCCTGCTCTCGGTGGGCGGGAGGCCGTAGACACTCGCGGCCGGGTTCTGCACGCCGCCTGTCGTCCGCCGGCCACTCCGTCCTCGCGCGCCATCCGGTCACGGCCACGTTGGTGATACCGCGGCGGATCGATGCCCGATCCCGCCCCCGACGAGGCCGTCCGCACCGTCAGCCTGGAGCGAAGATCCCGCCTCTGGCTGGACGTCGCCTGTCTGATCCTCCTCGCGGTCGCGTGCGGCGTGCACCTCTCGTCGCTGGAGGCGGTGCTGGACCTGCCCACCTGGGACGAGGCGGATTCGCTGCGCATCGGCGTCCACTGGCCGGGCGTTTCGTTGCCCGACCCGGAGTGGGGGCCGCTCTACGCGCTCTGGTACGTGGGCCTTTCGCGCCTCTTCGACGATCCGGTCGAGCTCTTCTACGAGAGCTACCGGCTGCTCGTGGTGCTGCCCTGCTTCGCGATCTACGCCTGCGTGCGCCGGTTCGGCGGCGCGCCGGTGCTGGCGCTGGTGGGAAGCGTGGCCTTCCTCCTCTCCGCCGCGGCACACGTCGATCCGCGCTCCTCGATCCTCGCCCTGCTGGTGGTCACGGTGGCGGTGGCGCTGCTCGCCCGCGTGAGGCGGACCGCCCGGTTCGCCGGGGGCCTCTCCCTCGCGCTGCTCCTCGCGTCGTTCGCCCGTCCGGAGCTGTTCGTCTCCTTCCTCGTGACGTCGGCGGTGGCGCTGGGCGCCGTGGCCGTACACGCGGGCTGGGACGTCCGCAGGCGCTGGCTCCGGGCGGCGCCGCGGATCGCCGTCTGGATGGGGCTGGTGCTGGCGCTGCTCGCCGTCTGGGGGAACCCGATGTCCGACCGCAGCAACCGGCGCCGCTACGCGTTCTGCCAGCACTACGCGTTCGGAGAGGTGCAGCGGACGGGGCTCGACCTCAACCCGTGGACGCAGTGCGAGGAGGTCCTCGCCGGCACCTTCG
>CAZCWA010000563.1:0-3272 GCA_964502265.1 uncultured Myxococcaceae bacterium
TCGCCAAGTACCTCACCCCCGGTGACGTCTCCATCCAGGAGGTGGGCATCGTCCCCGACATCGAGCTGGTGCCCACGCGGGTGACCAAGGACCGGGTCAACGTGTTCGCGCCGCGGAAGATCATGGGCGAGGCGGACCTCGAGGGTCACTTCGGCAACCCGGACTCCAAGGAGATCGCCAAGAAGAAGGCTGAGGTGCAGGCGCGCGAGAAGCCGCAGTTCGAGCTGTCGTACCTGAAGGAGGACAGCAAGAGCACCGACGCGGCGGCCCGGCAGAAGCTCGGCGAGGAGGGCAAGAAGCTCGACAAGCCGCAGGGGCCTTCGGAGGACGGCATCGGGATCGACGTGGGCGGGTCGCTGGAGGATCTGGACGATCAGCTCGACGCCGAGGCGCAGGACGAGGTGAAGGAGGACTTCGAGGTCCTCTTCGCCCGGGACTTCGTGCTCAAGCACCCGTTCAACGCGCGGGACAAGATGCTCAGCGCGGGCAAGACCTTCCTCGAGCAGAAGCGCGAGACCGAGCGCAAGCGCATCGACGCGGCGATCAGCCAGCTCGGGCTGGACTGGAGCGAGGGCAAGCGTCCGGCGATGGCGCAGCTCAGCGCCACCCTGCTGCCCGCCACCGGGGCCTCGGTGAACGCCGGGGACACCTTCGAGCTGGAGCTGGTGGTGGAGAACTCCGGGAGCGCGCCGTTGCACCGGATCCGCGCCTGGACCGAGAGCGACAACCCGTACCTCGACCGGCGCGAGTTCCTCATCGGCTCGGTGAAGGCGGGTGAGAAGAAGACCTGGAAGGTGCCGGTGAAGCTGCCCCGGGACCTGCTCTCGCGGCGGGACGACGTGACCGTGAAGCTGTTCGACGACCAGGGCGCGCTGCCCGAGCAGGTGGTGACCGAGCTCAACTTCGTGGCGCTGCCGCGGCCCGCCTTCGCGTGGAACTGGCAGATCATCGACGCGTGCAAGGAGTGCAACGGCGACGGGCTGGCGCAGCGCGGTGAGCAGGTGGAGCTGCTGCTCGACGTGAAGAACATCGGCACCGGGAAGGCGCTGGACTCGTTCGCGCAGATCAAGAATGGCGCCGGCGAGCACATCTTCATCGAGAAGGGGCGCTTCAAGCTGGGCGAGCTGGAGCCCGGCCAGAGCAAGACCGCGCGCTTCACCTTCACCGTGAAGAAGCCCTACCAGGGCGACGCGGCCGAGCTGAAGCTGGCGATCATCGACGAGCCGCTGGAGGAGTACGCGGCGGAGAAGATGTCGATCCCGGTGGCGCAGGAGCCGCTGTCGCTGGATGCGAAGCGGACCACGCTGCGCGCGCCGAACGGGGTGGAGCTCTTCGCTGCGCCCACCGAGAAGGGCCGGGTGATCGCCAAGCTGCCGAAGAACGCGGCGCTGCAGGCCACCGCGAAGGTGGGCGGCTACTGGCGGGTGGACTACGGCGAAGGCCGCTTCGCCTTCGTGCCGGCAGGTGATGTCCGCGAGCAGAAGGTCAAGGTGGGCCCGGTGAAGGACGCCGACGTGGTGACCCCGCGCGCGCCGCCGCAGATCGCGCTCTCCACCGACCAGACCCAGGGCGGGATCGTGGCCGACGGCGAGCGGTTCACGCTCTCGGGCACGGTGACCAACCAGCGCGACATCCTCGACGTGTACGTGCTGGTGAACGACCAGAAGGTCTTCTTCAAGGGGACGGCGATCGGCGCGGACGCGCAGAAGACGCCGAAGGTGCAGTTCAAGACCGACTTCCCGCTGAAGGAGGGCAACAACACCGTGACCATCGTCGCGCGCGAGAGCGAGGACTTCGCCAACCGCCGCACCGTGGTCATCCGCCGCCGCCCCGCCGCCGTCGCCCAGGAGATGGGCAAGGCGGTGGAGACGAAGCAGGCGGTGCCGTAGCGGTCGTCTGCCGCTCTTCGGCGCAGGCGGGTCGAGGCAGCAAAGAGGCCGTCGTCACCTCCGGGTGGCGGCGGCCTTCTTTCTGGCCGTTCTGCCCGTTTCGTTGACCGGCCACAGGAGCGGGGCTAGCGTCCTGGGCCGTCGTCATCGCCGTCGGACATGGCGGTGGCCTTCCGGATCCGGCGCAGTCGCCGGGGATGGGGCCGCCCGGAGGGACCGTCAGGATGCGCGCTCCCGTCAGGGCGCTCTTCGCCACAGCCGCGCTGTTCGCCACCACCGCTGCCGCGGATCAGTACGATCTGCGGCTGTACAAGCTGGGGAACCCCGCGGCGGAAGGAGCCAACGGCGATCCGCGCGCGCAGGAGAACTTCCGGGCCTTCGCCAGGACCTTCGGCGCCGCCTTGACCTCGGTGACGCTGGGGCCGCCGGAGACGCTGGGCCACGCGGGCTTCGCGGTGAACGCGGAGCTGGCGGTGGTGCAGCTCGACGCGGAGAGGGTGCGCATCCCCACCGTTCGCCAGGGTGACGGGACGCCCGGGATCGACGGCGCGCTGCTGCTCCCCTCGCTGCACGTGCGGAAGGGACTGCCGTGGTCCTTCGAGCTCGGCACCCGGGTGATGTGGATCGAGAAGAGCCGCATGTTCGCCGGCACCGGCGAGGTGAAGTGGGCGCTCAACGAGGGCTTCGCCTACCTCCCGGATCTCGGCGTGCGCGGGCACGTGACGCGGCTGTTCAACTCGCCGGATCTGCACCTGACCACCGGTGGGCTGGACCTCGCGCTGGGCAAGCAGTTCGCGATAGGCGGGATGGTGACGCTGACCCCGTACGTGGGCTGGAACCTCGTCTGGGTGGCGGCCGCGAGCAACACGGTGGACTTCGAGCCCTCGCGTTCGCGTGAAGCGCACCAGCGCAGCCCGGCGTCCTCGTTCGAGAACACCAACGTGTACCGGCAGCTGGATCTGGGCTCGAACGCGCACAACCGCTTCTACGGAGGCATCCGCTTCATCGGCGGCGTGCTGCAGCTCGGGGCCGAGTACAGCGTCTCCCAGCTCCCGCGCATCGCGGTGGAGGGCACCGGGGAGTTCATCGAGCTGCCCCAGGTGAGCGCGTTCAACTTCACCGTCGGGCTCGACTTCTAGAGCGCTCCGCGAATGAACCCGGGCTTGTTGGTGATGAGGTAGCGCGCGCCCAGGTCACGCAGGCGCCGCGCCTCGTCCGGGTCGTCCACCGTCCACACCGCGAGCTCGAGCCCCGCCGCGCGCCACATCGCCGCCCGCGACTGCGTGACCTGCCTGTGGTTCGGATGCACCGAGTGCCCCGACACCAGCGGCGCGATCCCCCACCCGTGCAGCGCGAACGATCGGTCCGGATCGATGAGGTAGC